>CALLVY010000566.1 GCA_938015925.1 uncultured Saprospiraceae bacterium | reverse complement strand
TTATGATGTGGTGTTTTCTATGTTAAAAATTACATTTTATCATTGGGTGTAAACAAATATAAATGTCACGATTGTAAAAGGGTCTAGTAAAAATATCAAACATTTGCACAAATCTTTCATTTTAGGTGGATCGTAGCTTTTGACACAAAATAAAACAAATACAGGATGCATAAAATACGATTTTAACATCTATTGATTTCGATAAATCCCAACAAATATTTTGAATTTAAAAAACGAATAGCTCTGAAGTGAAATACCAAAAAGGATCATAGGATGCTATATTTGAGTGTTTTTGAAAGATTTACGCTTATAATTGTAGTTTTTTAGTAAGCAATGATTTACAGGCTAGATTACATTTGTAAGGATCACAGAATAAAATTATCAAACTTGACTCCTTACTCTGAATAGTTTTTTTTTAAGCTAAAATTGTATTTCATGAAATCAATAAAATTTATCCTTGTAATTGCAGCTTTGTTACTTGTATATAGTACAGGTTTCTCTCAATCCACTAAAGCAAACAGCAAAGCAGTTGAAAAAACTGATAAATTAGATAGCGCATTAAAAGGTGAGAATCCAGCTTTGGCTTTAAGTGAATCTCAAAAAGAGCGAATAATCGCTTTGCAGATAGAACGTATGAACGAGGTTTCAGCTTATCGCAAAAATAATTCTAATAAAGACGAGGTTAAAGCCAAATCTAAAAAATTGAATAAAGTAATGGGTAGCAAAATTAGCAATGCTATTTTGACAAAAGAACAGGCTAAAGCTCAAAAGGCGTATCGTAAAAAAATGAAAGGTAAAAAGGAGAGAGGAGCTGCTAAGGCAAATAAGGCCTCCAAGATACCTACCAGGAAAAAAACAATGAATCCTACTACAACAATGACAAACGCTGAAGCGGATAAAATCTACGCAGCTGCTACTGATAAACAAAAAGCAAGTGCAGAAAAAGCAACAGAAAAATTGAATGCAAAAATCAGCGCATCAAATGCAAGTCTCGCTTTATCAGATGATCAAAGAAAGCAAATTAACGCTTTGAATCTCAAGTCTTTGTTCGAAGCTGCAAAAATGAAGAAAGAAGGCCTTTCGAAAGACGAAATTAAACTAAAGAATAAAGAAGTTGTCAAAAGTAACAAACGACTTATTAAGAGCCTTTTGACCAAAGAACAAAAAGGTGCTCAGAAGAAAAAGAATTAAGTTCTTATAAAAGCTACGTTGTGCAGTCACAACGTATATACCGTAGCTAGATAAATTTTAAGAATACCGATACACTAAAGAAACGTTACTAATTAAAAAGTAAGAAATTCTATGAAAAACATTTTAACCTTAGTCCTACTACTAACTGTAACTCTAATCTATGCTCAAAAGGATACAACTAGCATGGATAATATGTGGGGTAATCAAGCTGAGATAATGACCAGCCAAGAAAACCAACGTAATGCATTATTTGCGGATGGCAACTACGCCATGTTTATTCATTGGGGACTTTATTCCAATATTGCCAACAAATGGGAGGGTAAGACTTATTATGGTATTAGTGAATGGATAATGAGTACTCGTCGTGCTAACATAGCACCTGCAGACTACATGGCTGAGGCAAAAAACTTCAACCCTCAGGATTTCGATGCAGATGCTATTGTAAAATTAGCAAAAGATGCAGGTATGAAATACGTGGTCATTACTAGTAAACACCACGATGGGTTTGCGATGTATCATTCTAAATCCAATAAATTTAACATTGTAGATGCGACTCCTTTCAAACGGGATCCGATGAAGGAACTGTCGAAGGCTTGTAAAAAAGCAGGCTTAGGTTTTGGCTTTTATTATTCTCATAATCAAGATTGGACTTTCCCTGGTGGTAATAGAGGTCCAAAGGTGAATGAAAAAGGAGAGGAAGTAGATTTTGATTACTACTTCAAAGAGAAGTGTTTGCCGCAGATCAAGGAAATCACAACGGAGTACGGGGACATTGCTATCATTTGGTTTGATACTCCAGGAGATATGGAAAAAAAATATGTAGCAGAGTTAGTTGATATTGTAAATAAAAATCAACCAAATGCACTTGTTGCAGGTCGTGCAGGACACGGTCTTGGGGATTACAAGTCTTTTGGTGATATGAATATTCCAGAAGAAAATGTACCTGGTTTGTGGGAGTCAGTGGATGTGACCAATGACTCTTGGGGTTATGCTTGGTATGATGAAAATTGGAAAAGTCCGAAACGTCTTTTGACCAATGTGATTTCTACAGTAGCAAGAGGTGGTACGTATATGTTAAATGTTGGTCCTGACCCAACGGGTAAAGTTCCAGCTGGAGCAACGAATTCATTACAAAAATCAGGTGAGTGGATTAAGAGATACCCGCAAGTATTATACAAAACAGGTTCTTCTCCTTGGGGACATGCCTTACCATGGGGTGATGCAACTGTCGCTGCCAACGGAAAAATAAACCTATGTGTTTACGATTGGCCTTTGGATGGAATACTCTCAGTACCAGGCCTGAAAAATAAAATAAAATCAGCTAAACTTCTATCAGATAAAGGTCCACAAAGCATTAAAACTACTACTAAAAACGGATGGACAAGTTTTCACTTACCTGCTATGCGACCTGAAAAATTGATTTCGGTAATTGAAGTAGAGACAGTAGGAAAGCCAGAAGTCACTGAGGGTTTTGGTATTGATCCAGTATTCACGACAACGGTGCCTGTGGGTTTTGCCCATTCAGAAAATGTCAACATAGAGCACAAAAGATGGATGGAGAAGTTTGGAGAGTGGAAGCATATCTCTCAAGCACAAGACTGGACAGAAGAAAGTAAGTTGTCATGGGAATTTGAAGTGATGGAGCCAGGTCAATATCGAGTAGATTTGAATTATAGTGGAGCTGGTCGTATGGTATGGCGGGTCGAAACAGAAGAAGGAGATATGCTGCAAAATGAGCAAAACTCCTCTAATATCTACCATACTTATGAAATAGGGCTAATCAAATTTGACAAACCAGGTAAGCATACCGTCACCGTTTCTTTCATTGAAGGTAAAAATGAAAAAGCGAGTTTGAAAAGTATTGAATTCACACCATTGGATTACTTAGATTAATAAATGATTTTAATAGTTGAGTGTATAAATCAACGATTCGATTTTTATAAATAATAACAAAAAATACCACCTTCTGAAAGTTTTAAATATTTCAATCATTCTTTGTCTGTTAATCATAACAACAGAAGAAGTGTTTGCTCAAACAGAGCAAGCTAATATCATTTTCATCTTTGCGGATGATTGGGGATATGGTGATTTGGGTACTTACGGCGCTACAGAAGTTGCGACACCAAATATTGACAAGTTAGCTGCTAAAGGCACGAAATTTACTCAATTTCATACAACAAGCGGAGTTTGCTCTCCAAGTCGTGCATCTGTAATCACAGGGAAGTTTCCCGCAGCAAATCGAGTACATGGTCACTTTGCGAATGAAGAGAAGAATATTAAGCGTGGAATGCCGAATTGGTTGGATGAAACCTTACCAGTTTATCTACCGCAAATGATGCAAAAAGCAGGTTATACCACGGCACATTTCGGTAAGTGGCACCTAGGCGGTGGCGGACTACCCAATGGCGATACCTTAGCACCGCAACCCAAACAATATGGCTATGATGAAACCCGTGTCTGGAATGGGAATGGGCCAACTTGGAAAGGTGATAAGCATTTTCCGACCACTCGTTATATGGATAGTGATTCACTTTGGGTACACAGTTCAAGTCGATTGGCAGTAGACGAAACAATTGATTTTTTAGAAAGGAATCAAGATAAAGGCAAACCTCTTTTTGTCAACTTGTGGTTGAAAGACCCACATACCCCACTGTGGCCTACGGATGAACAACGAGCTCCGTACAAAGACTTTTCTAAGGATAAAGAAACATACTATGCGGTATTAACCGATGCAGACTATCATGTAGGACGCTTATTGGATTGGCTAGAAAAGATGAAAGCAGAAGAAAATACCTTAGTAATTTTTTCGAGTGATAATGGTCCAGCTGCTTGGGGCCCTTCAAAGATTGCAGGTTCGACAGGTGGACTAAGAGGACGTAAAGTTGATATTTTCCAGGGCGGTGTAAATGTTGCTTTTATTGCTTATCAAAAAGGTAAAACTGCCGTGGGTATGACCGATAGTACAAGCGTTTTATCAGCAGTCGATTTATTGCCAACTTTTTGTGATCTGGCGAAGATTGATCTACCAAAGGATTATCAGCCTGACGGCGAAAGTTTTGCCAGAGTTTTCGATGGCGAACGTTTTGAACGTACGAAACCACTGTTTTGGGATTGGCGATTTTCTCGTGATAATACAGAGAATCAGTGGACTGCAGGTGCAGTTCGTTACGGTGATTGGAAACTGTTGACTAATAAAAAAAGTACAAGAAAAGAGTTATACAATATTGTTAATGACCCTTTTGAGAAAAATAATTTAGTGGAGCAAGAAATTGAAAAAACGAAAGAACTTTCGATGATGCTCGCCGTATGGCAAAAGGAATTGCCACGATAAAAAACATATGCTAGATATCAAATGATATAGAGCTATTAATAATTAAACAAAACTGATTTTAGAAAGTCTAAACTACCATGCAAAAACACTTTTTCCTTCTAATCCGAACACTACTAAATTTTGGTAAAATCAATACCATGATTTTGGCGCAGACGGTTGCTTGGATGATACTTTTCTGCCTTTGTAAAGTGGGTAACTCAGACGATAGAGTGAAGGCAGCCGTGTCTTATTGCAGCGGCACTAGTGAACGTTATAATATTGTGTCATTGGAAGAAACTACGCTTTCATACAGAGTTTAAAAGATTGCATTGGGTGACTATGTAGTAATAACAAAATAGAGAAAAAAAATTATGAAGAAAAATACGCTATTATTTAGTCTTGTTTTATTGCTACAAATTTTTGTTGGTAGTATACAAGCGCAGTCAAAAACCGATAGACCCAATGTCATCGTCGTCATTACGGATGATCAAGGCTATGGCGACCTCGGCTGTCACGGCAACCCTATCGTAAAAACTCCAGCGATCGATGCTTTTTATGAAAAATCAGTACGACTTACAGATTTTCATGTTGGACCTACTTGTGCCCCTACACGTGCAGGGCTATTGACAGGGCGATACGCCAATCGTACAGGCGTATGGCATACAATCGGTGGCTGCTCGATCTTACGAGATGAAGAAGTTACCGTGGCAGATGTATTTGCAGATAACGGTTATGAAACAGCACTTTTTGGAAAGTGGCACTTAGGAGATAGTTATCCTTCACGTCCTCAAGACAAAGGATTTAAACATGTCGTTGCACACGGTGGCGGTGGAGTAGGACAGACCAATGATGCATGGAATAATGACTACTTCGATGATACCTATTTGGTGAATGGCGAACCGAAAAAGTTTGACGGATACTGTACTGATGTATGGTTTGATGAAGCAATCGA
>CALLVY010000565.1 GCA_938015925.1 uncultured Saprospiraceae bacterium | reverse complement strand
GGTTTTGCAGACCATTCAGTTTTTTAAGCGCCGTATTTTTGATCAGGATTTCCTCGACCGGATTATCCATTAGCTTAAATCCGAGGGTGTCAAGCATCTGGTGATCTTCGATCAGGAGTTCTTGCCAAACGCGGATGCTATCGAAGGCGGCCATAGATTGTAGGCTGTCGGTATTGGAAAAATTGAAATATCGGATACTGGCATCCCATCCTTGGAGCGGAGAGAGGTCTTTGATTTGGCGGCAATTGGAAATGGTGAATCTGGTAAGGGTATCTATCTGCGTGGGAAAACCTATGGTCTGGATGGGAAGGTTTTTGAGTATGATTTCATCACCGAAGCGGAGTTTGGAAAGGTGGGAAAGGTCGGTGAGGCTGTCGCAGCTTTCTAGGGCTAATAATCGGAGTTCTTTTATGTTTTGAAATCCAGATAAGTCTTTGATACGCGGACAATTCAGGATCGTGAGAACACCACTAGAATGGGTAACATTATTAAAAATACTTAGGTCGTGAAGTTGTGGATTGTCGATTAATTTGATAAAACCAAGATCATCCATCTGTTGATCAAATCGTCCGGTGATGCTGTCTAAAACGGGACAATTATAAACTTCAAAAGTATAATAGAGTCCTGCTAATCGATCCATGTGAATGGTCTTGAGTAGCGGATTATTGTGAATGATAAAACTTCCCTCAACTACAAGCAGTTTTTCCAGTTGATTAAGATTGACAACCTGGGTATTTCTGATCACTAAATTCCCTGCTACTTCTGAAAGCTTAGCCAAAGCACTCAAGTCATGAATATCATTTTCTACATTCGCTTCTCCAATTATAATATTCCCAGTAATCATATCGCAGCCCGAAAAAAGACTATCCAATTCCTGTTGGGAACGGACGACAGCACCGTCGCATTGGGCTTGGGTGTTGGTGGAAAGGAGGAGAAGTGTTAAAGTAAAGAAATATGAAAAATTCATTATATTTTAAGTTGATTGTTATGGGGAACGCCAGTGTCTTACCAAGATAAAAATATTTTTAACCAAAAATCTTAAAGCCATGAAAAAAACATCTTTTGTCCTTATTCTTCCTCCACGATTCTTTATCTCCACGATTAGAGAGAGCACTGTTTATTATCTGGGGTCAGCAGTCCCGCTTGCACAGGAGAAACCTGTCACTGGCTTTTCCTTGGGACTGCGCCAAATAATACAATCAGAACCTCAATATTTATTGAGCAGATGAAGCGTGTCATTGTCTACGTGCTGGGCATTTTTTTGCTCGGCATATTTTCAACCCCAGTCGTTAAATAAAATCGGTTACACAATATTTCTAACTACTACCAAATTCTATATTATACCACATTATCAAAAAATACTATCTATGAAATTCTTTACACACCTTTTCTTACTCGTCTTTTTCTCTTCCACATTTACACAAGTTTTAGCACAGTCCTATAATGACAAAACGATAGACTGGACCGTACAAAACTCGGACGCAATTTTTGAAGGTCAGGTAATGCAAAGTATTGGAGTACTTGGGGATAATGGTGAGTATGCCTATACCAAGCATACCATCAAAGTTTCTAAAGTCTTTAAGGGTAATTCTCATGAAACCATTGAAGTCATTACACTTGGTGCAACCATAGATGGTATTGTACAAGAGTGGACAAATACCACTCAGTTTATTATGGGTGATGAAGGCATGTTTTTTTGTAAATATATAACCGAAGAATCTTTATCCATTTCCCCATTACTACTTGCATATGGTACAGATGGGTTTGCTAAATACCTTCATAGAGCCGGAAATACTATAGCCGCATCTCCTAGTAAAACATACCAGAACATCTATCAAGACTTGTACTTGTTTTTAGAAAATAGTCATGGCTTACAAGCAAAAAGTATTGCACCAAATTCTATAGAAAAGCGATTTTTAGAAATGCTAAATACATCATCTGTTACCGCTAACGGTGGCAATGACATTTTGGTAGATTTTAGGTTTGATAGCCTTTCTGTTACAGGCATAGAGTCCGTAGATATTGATATCATGGTTCGTTCTAACACAAACGGTCTCCAACTTGGTAATAGCGAACTGTTTATTGAGTACACAGAGGAAGCTTTTGGTACGAATACAATTGGAAGTGGTAAAACGCAGATCACCGCTGGACAACTTTTAAAAAACGAAAGCATCACTCCCACTGTTACTGATGAGGAGAAAAACACCATCAAAATAAGTATTCCTTCCAACTGTGGGAAAAGTACAGTAGATGGCTTTACTTCTCTCTCAGAATCTTATGCAGAGTTGCTGCACATACAGATGTCTGTGGAGAATGTAATGGAGTTGGCGACACTTTCATTTGACGGTTTTGCTATGGATGGGCGGGTCTTATATTACGATGAAGAATTGGGGTACTGTGTGCCTGTTGATACCGTGATTGTATCTGATCCAGCATTTCCTTTTGCTGGTACAACTATCATGAGCTTTAATAGCCCTGTTACCGCAGGCACTGGCGATACTCTTTTTATTGTCGGAACAGGTTTTGGAGTCGTTCCAGGTAAAGTGCTTTTTCCAAATGCTGATATAAACAACGGTTTTCCCAGGATGGAAGCTGAACCCACAGATATTATCTGGTCAGATACGCTTATAAAAGTACGGATGCCATCACGTGACCAGTCCACATCTAACCCGGCAGGGTCAGGTAAGTTTGAAATTATTGATGCGCTTAATATGTCTACTATAAGTCCTACTGATCTTGAAGTGAGGTATGCGGTTAGAAATTTTAGAAACTCATCCACCGGACAAGCTCATCGAAGTCATCTGTTTGATGATCCTAAAGGTGATGGAAAAGCGGATCAGATTATGACCTTTTCTGTACAACAAAACGTTATAGATTCTAGTGGCATGGCACTTGATCTCGTAAAAATGGCAATGTGCCTTTGGTCAGACAATACTGGAGTGCAGTGGAATATAGGGGATACTATTCCTAATGGAGCTTTTCCAGATTCTACAAATGCTATACGATTTTCTTCTGGTACTACATTACTTGGAAATGCTACTGCTACTACCGTTACCACTAATAATACGTGTTTCGATATTTCTGATTTCATGAACCAAAAACCTATTTTCTCTAATAGTGAATTTACTATCATTCTCCAAGCAGATATTTTAAATAATGTTGGGAATGGTGCTACTGGATGGTATTTTGGTATGGCAAATCCTACTGGTGGAAAATTTGATTTTTTTTCCGTTATTCTCCATGAGCTTGGTCATGCACTTAATCATAAACATTCTATACCAGACACTAAGGCTATGTTTTGGCAGTTAAAACCAGACAGCATACGCCATACCTTAAGCATTGACGATATCGACGGTGCGATTGATGTATTAACAGAAAGTGCAAATGTACTTAACGGAGTATCCAACACCTGTTCTCCTGCAATTGCCATCGGTAATATGTGTATAGCCACCTCTCTTAATGAGGTTCCAGATATGATTGGTCAGGTAAAACTCTTCCCAAATCCAGCAACAGACGATATTACTATATCGCTTGAAGATTATATTGGTGGTGATACTCGTATCTTGGTATTCAATACCCTCGGACAAGTCGTACTTGAAAAAAATTTAGGGTATCTTTCTTTTGGAGATCATCAAGAAGATATTGCCATTAATGCATTATCTCCCGGTATCTATTATGTTACCATAGCACAAAGAAAAATGACCTACATCGGCAAAATAATAAAACAATAACAGCATGAAATATAGTATACTAATGGGGCTTTTTTTCTTCGCAATTCTTGGTTGCAACAGAGGGCTTTCAGATACTCATAAGAGCGATATTTGCCAAGAGTATTATGCGTTGATAAAAGATACCTGGATACCAGATGATGGCTACTACAGTCTAAAAGGTATCACCATATATGAACGAGAAGACGAAAATATTTCTAAACTATTTAATGGTAGGTGTCTGAATGGTTTACCTATAAAACAAGCCAGGAAGATTTTTGGTGAGCCAAATACTATTGAAGACGGATACCTCTATCGTGGTAAAAATTACAAGTACTGTTTGAGTCCTGATTGTACTAGAAATATGTCTTTGTATACTGACTCACTTGGTATTGTTCGCGAGATGCTCACCAACCGAGTTATCTATGAACAAGATTGAATAGAACTACATCATCTCTCTAATTTGAAGTTTGCACGAATACGCATTACAAAATTAATTTCTCTTTTTTCAAAGCCTCTCAACCAAGAATAGCCAATAAAATCGCGATCTCCAGCAATATACAATTCCGGTAGATCAACCTCACTATATTGCCACCATTTTAATAACTGATCCACTAAATCCAAACATTCTTTGCTACTACTGTTGCCTTTTTTCTACAAATCTTTCCAAACCAAAGGAATAAAAACGTCCTTATAAAGCAAACCGATTACAAGTAAATTAATCTTGCGTTTTCCAAATTCCCAATTCGTGCGATCCAGCAATAAATAGCAATCTTTATTCCTGTATAAAGTGGTGATCACTAACAGACATATGCCTCGTAAAATCAACAAGGAATTACCGGTTGAAAAAACCTAATCAAGCGACTATAAGCGGTTTCAAATTTTACAATAGTATCCTCTTTATTTAGCCACAGCCCCCCGCTTCTTCCCCCGCAAAGCGCCATGAACAATCAACTTAAATTCCGACGCTGTAATATTCTGTGCATTGGTAAATCCCGTGCGAAGATCCGTCAAAGTAGCACTGCCATTATAAATACGCAGTACTTTTGGGATCGGTTTTTTACGACGAGGAACCCCCGTACCCGATAAGTCCAAAAGGATCGGCAAAGGGTTTTGATGAGACAAATAAAAGAGGTGAATGCCTTCTTCGTTTTTGAGTAGTTGGAAAAGAGAATGGTTTTCGGCGCTAATACTTTTGCGATCTTTGGCGACGGTATATTGGATGTCCATCGCTTTTAAAAAGTTGCTGTAGATGCTAACCAGTTTTTCAATTTGCTCTTCGCCTTGTCCCTCGATATAGGAACTTAAGTGCAAAGTGATCTTATCTGTTTTTCCCAGCAAAAATCCTTTGGCAAATAATTCGAGAAAAGAGACATCGAGATAGTTGTCGATAAATTCCGTTTGCAAACTATCAAACTGAGCAGAAGTGATGCGGTAGTTTTCTATAATTTCCTGCATGGCTTCCTGCTGGAATAATTTGTCTTTCATCGACTCCCGTACGACCTTGTTGGACCAGTCATTTTTAGGAATGAGCGTACCGCCTTTTAAACGCAATGGAATCGCCGGGCCTTCTTTAAAATGTCGATCCCGAAAGCCCAAAGACATATCAATGATGCGTTGTTTAATGGTGGCAATTTTTTCTTTAAAATCATAATATTGCCAATCGAGGTTTTCGCCACTTTCGTTGCCGATCACAATGACTTCATTGTCGCTGCGCTCTTGCGATTCTTCCATCCGGCGAACTTTGTCTTCTACTCTTTGTACCCGCTTTAATAAACGCATATAAAAACCGCGCCCTTGATTTTCTTCTGGCAAAACAGGTAAGCCATCTTCTTCCAAGGTTTCAATAAATTGCAGGGGATTGATGCGAGGAATCAATTGATCATTTTCCAGAAAAATATCAAACAACAGAGGACTATTATCAGAGGTATTGATCAACTGCTCTGCACTCAGTTGGGTAAGATCGCGTTCGATCTGTCGCTTGAGTGCCCGCCCGCCCATCTTGGCATCAAAGCCTCGGCGAGCCACCCATTCCAAAGCTTCCGTGGAGATATTGAGAATTGTAGAGCGACGGACAAAACCATCTCTTTGCAGCAATTCCTGAATCTGAAGTCGAGCGATGCCTAGGATATGTTCCAATTCCAATGGATTGAAAACTACGATCTTGTCGATCCGGTTGACAAACTCCGGTCGGAAAAAATTCTCCACTGCTTTTCTATAAATGGCTTGCTCGCTGGAAGCTTTACTAGTCGTTTCAAAACCCAATTGACTATCGGCTTGTCGAGCGCCAATATTGGAGGTCATGATGATAATGGTATTGGAGAAATCTACGGTTCTTCCGAGGCTGTCGGTAAGTCGGCCATCGTCTAGTACTTGCAATAAAATATCGTGGACCTTCGGATGCGCTTTTTCGATTTCATCCAACAACAAAACACCAAAAGGCTGATAGCGAACCCGCGAAGTCAATTGACCCTCCGGATTGTTGTAATCTCCGATGAGTCGAGAGACTGCTCCAGCGTCAATAAATTCATTCATGTCGAATCGCATGAGTTGGGATTCATCGTCGGTGAGGTAGCGGCAAAGGACTTTTGCCGCCTGCGTTTTTCCAACACCAGTAGGGCCGATAAAAAGAAAAGAACCAAGTGGCTTGCGCGGATTATTAAGCTTGGCTTTGATTTGGTGAACCAGATTGGTCAACTCTTCTACCGCTGCATCTTGCCCAACAAGTTTTGCCGCAATGGCCTGCCGAACCTGATCTTCTTCAAAAGTCAAACTGGTATCAAAAATCATTTCATTTAAACCACTCATGGTTTCAAAAGCGTCTCTTACTTCTGGTACATCGATGGTTTGAAATTTATATTTTACCGCCAGTTGATTCATCATTTTCATGATGCTTCCTGGTAAGGCTTTTCTTTGCAAGTAATTTCTTTGGATGCTAAATAATTTGTCGAGCGCCTGAATGGTAAACATACAATCTTGCTGCAATTCCAAAAACCGGCGTTGTTGTAAAACCATTCCCGCAGCGGTTTCCAGATCGGGCTCGGGCAATCGAATCAGTTGAAAGAGGTCGCTAAAGCGGCGATCTTTTTCTTGTACCAATTTCCATTCTTCTGCCGTAGCCAAAACGACCAATTGGATTTGTCTTTTTTCCAGATAAGGCTTGAGTACATCGCTTAGCGTCATGTCATTCTGACTAGACTTTCCGATGCGCAATAATGCAATCGGATTGTCGATCAAAATCTTATCCGTCAGTGGCGATTTTATAGGATGTCTTTGGCCTCTTTCCAGCAGGTATTGTAGAATGGCTTCGAAGCGTTTTTGCCACCAACCGATATAGCTCATTCCGGCGATCAGTCGGGTCGGGTCGATGTGCCAAATGGCTTCAATAAATTTATCCCCATTGAGGTCGAGGGCGCTTAAATGGCGAAAGACCACTTCGTGAATGAGGGTATGTTTGCCCACGCCTTCTTTTCCGATGATGACCAGTGGGGTGTTTTCTTTTTGGTATAAAATGCGAGAGAGTCGATGGACGATTTCTTCGCGTAAGTAGGCTCGTTTGAGTTCTGAAGGGTAGAGGTTATTGAGGTCATAACCCACTCTTTCGATTTCTACGGCACCGACAAATTGATTGTTGTTATTGGCAGGAGAAAAAAACCAGGGATTCGCTTCTGCTTCGAAAGAAAATTCGCCTTGGTTGATATTTACATTGAGATTGATCGTGGTGATAAATTCTCCTTTAGTGGCAAAATAGTTTTCGGGTTGAAATTCGCTTGGATCTTCTTGTTTGTATCCCCTAAAAAGTTGCAGGACGATTTCTTCGGTTTGCTTCGCAATATTCAAGCGACCTTTGCTATCTCTATTGGCGATGGCCATAAAATATTGAAAGGCAGGCAGGCAAATAAAGGTGAGGTTTTTTAAATCAAAAACGGCCACGGTAATTTTGCCTTTGATCAATTGACGTCCCAGATAAAAATTGACAGAAATCTGATTCAATTGGATTTCCGGGTGGAATTGGTACCACTGGAGTTGTTCTGCATTTTGCCGGGAAATGGTAAATTCTTGCAATTGACTTTTTACCTCTCGCTTAAACAAACCAATGGCTTGATCAAACCTGCGGTGGGTAACCACAGGATAAGGAGCAAAAACCGGACTTAAATGGTAGCCCAATTGCCCATCAATGGGTCGGTTTTGGACTAAAACAGGAATGTTTAGCTTGACAAAGCTCATCGTATTCTATAAAATTGGTTCTTTGATTTTACCTCGCCAAGTCCGCTAAAAAGAAGAATAACCGCTTCCTTGAGTCGCTTTTATTCTTCTTTTAATTGACCACGGATTGGTCAAAGAACATAAATATTCAGCAATTGAACCAAGATAAGGAAAAAGTACAGAGTGGCAAATTTTCCAATAGAGGAAGCTGTAAGGGAGAATCCTGTGCAAGAATCAACTAAGGGGCTTATTTTGGCCTTATTATCTACATTTTTAATGTAAAAAAGGGCGGATATAACAATTTGTTTTCTTATACTTGTTAAAAATTCTTCAAAAGAAAAGATAGAAAAATACGTTTAGTATTGTCTTAATGTGATAAAATTGATATGTTTGGTTATACATTTTATATTTATGGCTTTGTTTTCTGAGGAAAAGCCTTTACACCGTCTTGAAAACCGCTAGGTAGCATGTCCGAAAGTTATAATTATCCAGATTTTAAGAAGTTTAAATTTCGTGAACTCAAGGTTTACGCTTCTACGGAGTGGTTGGCAGACAATAAAAAGAAGTATCGTCAGGTCTTTGACCGATACGAAACGACCTATGTGTATTCAGAACTCTCTTTTTACAATAAGAAATTTGATGTAGAAGATTGGGAAGTAGATGTAGAATTGAAGTGTTATAGACTCAAGAAAGGCCGCGAAGAGATTTGTAACCTCTCTTTTGAATCGCGAAAAGTCAGCAAATATGATAGTGTTGTATACATTCGGGAAGGTTGGGGCAATAAGAATGAAGGCCAGTTTTGGAAAAAAGGAACCTATTACTGGGAAGCTTGGGTAGAAGGGGAGAAAGTGGCTACGAAATATTTTTATGTAGAAGATGCTGGAAAACATGCTGCTCCCGGAGAGAATCCTTATCTCGAAGTACAATCCCTCAAATTATACGAAGGGCCTTATGATGATGTAAGTGAAGAT
>CALLVY010000564.1 GCA_938015925.1 uncultured Saprospiraceae bacterium | reverse complement strand
GTGGTTACCAAAGAATTTAATATCCTTCGCCAATCTTTTCGAACCAAAGATTTTGAATTGGCTTCTAGTGCCCATGCTTTGGAACCTAATTTTTATGACCCTTATCAGCATTGGCATTCCGAAAGTAGGAGCAATTATTTTTCTTTTGGAAATGCCGAATCGGATGCTTTGATTATGGATATCAGAGAGACGATGGATGTTGCAGAACGAACCAAACTTTATCATAAGTTAGAAGCTATTATTTGTGAAGAGCAACCTATTCTATTTGTGAATATGGCAACCGAAAGAATTGTCATTCACAAGAAGTTTAAAGACGCTTTTGCAACTTCCATAAAACCTGGATTTTTCGAACATTATTTTCACTACTAAGCTATGCTCCGTTATTTCGGGACACGTCTTCTTGTTTTTATTCCTACTCTGCTGGTAATTTCTATGGTGGCCTTTGCCCTCAGTAGATTGACACCAGGGGATCCTGTGGAATGTGGCTTTGATGGAATGTCCGAAATGAATCTGGGAACGGCTACCGATCGAAATACATATAAAGAAACCTATGCCAATGAAGCAAGGGTGAAAGGATTGGATAAACCTTATTTTTATTTTTCCTTTACCTCTGCCGCTTATCCAGATACCTTGTATCGGATCTTGGATCGCTTTGAAAGACAAAGCCTCAATAAATTGATTGCCCAATACGGCAATTGGCCAAGGATCAGTGAATATTACTCTAATATCCAATCCCTGGAAGAGGCTCTTTTTAGCATGCCGAAAAACCAATCTAGAGATGGGCAGATTGTTTTATTGCGAGATTTAAATCAACTTAAAATTGCCTATCAAAAGGAGAGTATCACTGCGCTGCTTGATCAACTCCAAAAGACAGTCCAGGCGGATAGTCTATTGGGGGTTCATCTAGCGAATCCAGCCTCTAGTCTTGCGGCTTCCTATCAAAGCGTACAAAGCGAAACCACACCTGGGCTATTGAAAATACCTCGCCTTTATTGGCATGGAATAGAGAATCAATACCATCATTGGTTTTCCAGATTTATCAAGGGAGATTTTGGAACCTCTTGTAGAAATAGTCAACCGGTACTCGATCGAATAAAACCAAGTTTGTTTTGGACATTGATGATGAGCCTCCCTGCTTTTTTTCTCGCTTTTTCTATTTCGATTCCGATTGGTGTTTACACCGCTGTAAATCCGAATTCCTGGTTTGATAAAATTTCTACCGTAACACTTTTTATACTTTTCTCTTTACCTTCTTTCTGGATCGCTACTTTATTGATTGTCTTTTTTACCACCAAAGAATATGGCTGGTTTATGGATATTTTTCCAGGAGTGGGTTTGGGAGATTTATCTACTAGTGCTCCTTTTGGGGATCGTTTTTGGGAAAGTAGTGCTCATTTGATTCTTCCGGTTTTTTGCATGACTTATTCTAGTTTTGCTTTTATTTCGAGGCAAATGAGAAGGGGAGTCATCGACGTTATTCGACAAGATTATATTCGAACGGCTAAGGCCAAAGGTTTACCTAAGAATAAAATTGTCTGGAAGCATGTTTTTCGGAATTCTCTTTTTCCGCTCATTACGATGATTGCGATGGTCCTTCCTGGCTTGATTGGTGGAGCAGTAATTATAGAAGTCCTTTTCAATATTCCAGGGATGGGTCGGGAAACGGTAGAGGCTATCCGATCTCGTGATTGGCCAGTCGTTTATACGGTCTTGATGCTGGCAGCAGTGCTTACTCTTATTGGTAATTTGATTGGCGATTTCTTTTACGCAATGGCTGATCCACGGGTTACTTTAGATTCCAGGAATTAAATAGATTTTATCGTTCGCTAACGTACGATAAAGTCTAATAATTTAAAAAAATTAAAAATGTTTTTCAAACGCAAAAAACAACAGGCATTAGAACCTGCTTCAAAGGAGCAGAGTTACTGGTCTGGGGTGCGAAAGCATTTTTATAAAAGCAAACCTGCAGTATGGTCTGTCCGTATCTTGATGGTTCTGATTTTTGTGGCTTTGTTTTCTGATTTTATCGCCAATGAAAAACCAGTCTATTGCAAATTGGATGGAACAACTTATTATCCCGTCTGTAAAGATTATTTGGTAAGTCTGGGTTGGGATAGATGGGATGCCCAATTTTTTTCTATCGACTGGAAAAAGGCAGATTATGAATCAGTGGTTTGGGCTCCAATTACTTATTCGGCCTATACCATCGATTATAGCAATACGCAATTTAAAAGTCCCTTTGATGCACAACGGGTAAGTTCAAAACGTCATTGGCATTGGCTGGGGACAGATGAGATCGGAAGAGATGTCGCTGCAGGAATGGTCAGTGGTACGCGTACTGCGATGCTGGTGGGGGTTATCGCTATGTCGATTGCAACGATTATCGGAGTGTTTTTTGGTGCTATTGCGGGTTATTTTGGGGATGACCGTTTGCGGGCGAGTCGCCTACAAATCGTATGCAATTTCATAGGCTTAATTCTGGGTGTTTTTTATGCCTTTATGGTTCGTTCTTTTGCGCTTTCGGATGGTGGAGTTTTTTTTATAGAAATGCTAAAGAGCATGCTGATCCTTCTGGGAATATTGGCCTTGGCCAATTTACTTGCATTAGCTTTAGAACGATTGAGTGGTTGGAATAAGAAAAGAGCCCTTCCCGTAGATATGATGGTCATGCGTTTTATAGAAGTATTAAACTCCATACCCGGTCTATTATTGGTCTTGGCCATTCTGGCTTTGATCAAACGACCCGATATCTTTAATATAATGGTGATCATCGGTTTTATTGCCTGGACAGGGATTGCGCGTTTCCTTCGAGCAGAACTATTGAGGGTTCGAGAGTTGGAATACATCCAAGCCGCCCAAGCGATGGGTTTTAACGAGTGGAGAATCATTTGGCGACATGCGCTTCCCAATGCTATAGGTCCCGTACTGGTTTCCGTAGCCTTTGGTATTGCTTCTGCTATCCTGATGGAAGCGGCGCTTAACTTTCTGGGATTGGGTTTGTCTATTGATCAAATCACCTGGGGATCTTTACTCAATGAGGCAAGGAGAGATTTTTCTGCTTGGTGGATTGCCTTGGTTCCAGGCTTCGCGATCTTTATCACCGTGACGATTTTCAACCTAATAGGGGATGCTTTAGGCTCAGCGATCGATCCAAGGTTGAATCAATAAAGTGAAGAAATATTCGCAATAAAGTGAAAAAAAGGCCGAAAAATTTGGTGAAGCCACAATTGTGCTCGTATCTTTGAGGGGTAAAATGGCGTTTTTTTAAAGAATTAAGCGCTTTTATACGCCAATGCCAAAAAAAGGAGGAACGCCATTAAATTGGATATTCACCTTTTAAAATGGCCTCATAAAAAAACGATGGCGAGTTATTTTCTTTTCTTCTTTTTTCGAGCATCCTTAGGGAAAAGGTTGGATCTTCCACCTTTAGAAGAGAATTCTCCCTTCTTATTGGTTTTTACATGGACGGACTCCGTTACTGGACATCCCGTCTTCTTACTACAAGAGCTAAAAGAAAGAGAACAAACCAGAAGGAAGGAGCAAAAACCTAGGAATATCAAGTGCTTTTTCATAAATGAAAGTTTGTTTAGTAGGGGGTACACGTTCGGGTGAAGAGTAATAATTTACTTTTTTGGATGTTTTTTTATCCAAATATCAGTTGATTAGTAGTCAAAATTGAGCCAAATCAAGCTCAATTTACCGAAATATCAAAAAAAATGAGGTCAGCGCAAATAATTTTTTTTTACCTGATCTATACCTAAGATACGGAAAAAAGGAGTGAAAAATTGCCTAAGGAAGCCTATACCAAATACATATTTTTTTGTTGGTAAAGTGTCGTTCTAAGCTGAAAGCCTTGAAAAATATACACTTTCTGGCTTTTTTTGTTGGCAAACACTTGTTTTTCAAATAACAAGATCATATTTTTGTGCCAGATTTTTCAAATTAAAAAAATATTTAAAATGAACAAAGGAGATCTAATTAACAAAGTTGCCGAAGAGGCTAATTTGACTAAAGCTCAAGCTACAGAAGCACTGTCTTCAGTATTTAACTGTATCGGAGAATGTCTTAAGGACGGAGATAAAGTTTCTCTCGTTGGATTCGGTACTTTCTCTACCTCAGACAGAGCAGCACGTGTTGGGAGAAACCCTAAAACTGGTGAGGCTATTCAGATTTCTGCACGCACAGTAGTTAAATTCAAACCAGGAAAAGAATTAGTTGAGTCTGTGAACTAAGCAAATTCAATTTTACTGTAAATCTTACGCTTAAGGGCGGTTCTTCATCCGAAGAATCGCCCTTTCGCATTTTATCAAGCTAATCTCAAATAGCAGTTCTCGCCAAATTGATTTTTTGCGACATTAGAATTGAAGTCTATTCTAGGCAGGTTTGAATCTATTCCACAAATAGAACAACTCAGGGTTTTTACTTCCCTGCAAAATGTCTACTTTTGTTCCTCTTGTTTTGAGGATGTCTGAAAATCCTTTTACTAGCCAAAAAAAACGAATACGAGCACCTGGTTTTATTTTCCAGTGGCGGAGACTTTGTTGGCTATAGGATGAGATTTATATATGCTTTCAACAAGGGTTTTGAAACGACTTTTGTATACATCAATGGCGTATCGTTTGCCATCTATAAGTTGGTTTGGATATTTAGAATAGTAAATAGACTGGGCTAACTTATATAAATAAAAAACCTGGAAGGCTAATATGAAATTTGCGACTAAAGTAATTCATGCAGGGATCGAACCTGATCCGAGTACTGGAGCTATAATGACTCCTATTTTCCAAACTTCTACCTACGTACAAAAAACACCTGGAAATCACCAGGGCTTTGAATATGCCAGGACCCAAAATCCAACGCGCACAGCTTTAGAAAAGAACCTGGCTGCTCTGGAAAATGGAGCGCTTGGTACTTGCTTTAGCAGCGGACTTGCTGCGATGGATGCGGTGTTAAAATTGCTTAACCCTGGTGATGAAATCATCGCAACGAATGATCTTTATGGTGGTTCTTACCGATTGATTACCAAGATCTATGAACGCTTTGGGGTCAAAGGGAAGTTTATAGATATGAATGATCCTGAAGAAGTGGCCAAGCAAATTACACCCAAGACTAAGCTTATTTGGATTGAGACGCCAACGAATCCGATGTTGAAGATCATCGACATTGAAGCGATATGTACGATTGCTAAGGAAAAAGGTATTTGGACCTGTGTGGACAATACCTTTGCTTCGCCTTACCTTCAGACTCCACTCGACTTGGGAGCAGACATGGTATTGCATTCTGCCACCAAATACCTGGGAGGTCACTCCGATGTCGTATTGGGTGCCGTAATCACCAAGACTCAAGAACTGGGAGACCAATTGCGTTATATTCAAAATGCAGCTGGTGCGGTACCGGGCCCGCAAGATTGTTTTTTAGTATTAAGAGGAATAAAAACCTTGCACCTGCGCGTAGAGCGAGCGTGTAAGAATGCCAAGAAAATCGCCAAGTATCTAGACCGTCACCCCAAAGTAGGGAAGGTGTATTATCCAGGGTTCAAATCTCACCCCAACCATGATATTGCCAAAAAGCAAATGCGACATTTTGGTGCTATGGTCTCTTTTGATATGAGCGAAGATAGCTTCGAAATAGCCAATAAGGTTTTGTCCAATACTCACCTGTTTTCTTTAGCAGAATCGCTTGGTGGTGTAGAATCCCTTATCGGTCATCCTGCAAGTATGACGCATGCTTCTATACCTAAGGAGGAACGCCTGAAAGTAGGACTTACCGATTCCTTGATTCGTCTTAGTATAGGAGTGGAAGATGCCGATGATCTCATCGATGATCTGGAACAAGCATTTGTGAATCTCTAGTAATCAATAGTAATAGCTAGCATTGCTGGCCAATAAAAGCGCTTTTCATCCAATGGGTGGAAAGCGCTTTTTGTATTTAAAAAAGAATTTCCAAAAGGCATGAAAAAGTAGGAGAGGCGTTTTTTTTTAATTTTTTTTGTTTAGTTACAAATTGCTGTTTGTCAGTTGTTTAGAGTGAATTTGTTTCCCTTTTCTTGACTTGGATTTTATTTTTTTTGTGAACGATTTATGGAATTTAGAAGCCGATTGCGTCTATGTGTCGAATTTTTCAATTGTTTCACTCAAATCATAAAACGAAAAAAAATGGAAAAGAAGAATGTATTGCACACAGAAAAAGTAATCAGCAAAAACAAAACTTATTTCTTAGATCTAAAAGAGGCTGAAAACGGAAAC
>CALLVY010000563.1 GCA_938015925.1 uncultured Saprospiraceae bacterium | reverse complement strand
CTCATACTCGATGCCGAAGAAGCAATCCCGGCAGAATGTGGAAAGGAATTAAAAGAACGAATGGTCAATTCTAATTGGCGAAGGAAAGGAAAAATGGGAGTGATACTTTCCAAAAATTTCAACATTTTCTGTCGAAAATCTTCTCTTGGTTGATCCTCGAAAAAAAACTCTAAAGCAATTCCTTCATCTGCTCCCATTTTGGGTTTGTACTCCAGGATAGTTTCGGTATAAGCATTGTCAAGGGTAAAACTGATCGAAGGATTTTGGGGCATTTGCTGGCCGTATTTGCCCCAGTATTTGACCAAAGCAATATTAGATGGACTTCGCCAAGCTACTTTTCCTGGTTCTAGTTTTGCAGAATCAATCAGGTGGCGAGGGTTTTTATAATCGATCATTTTTTGAATTTAAAAGCTGGTTTATCAAAGGACTTACTTATAAAACCAAAGGTATTAAGAATAGGTTTAAAATACTTAATACTACTTTGTCACTTTGAAATTATTTTTATTTCTAAACCTAAGACTCTTTTTTGCTGACTCTTCCTTATTGAAAGTATTGTAAAATAAAACCCCGTTCGAAGTGATTCCAAACGGGGTTTTATTTTTCCTGATAGGCTATTCCTTATTCTTTGCTTTCTAAGTTTTCCAAGTCCAAATCATAAGAGATATCGAAATCTTGCAGCACTGCATCCATGATAGGATCATCTCCTCTGATGTAACCTTCTTTGAGGTTGTAGCCATTAAACTTACCGAGTTCGTGCCAGTAAGCGGCGGTAAAGCTACCTCTCAAGTCTTTAACCAAATCATAGAAAGGCGTATCCAATTCTCTTTCGATCATTTTGATCAGAATCTTCCCTTGCGTTTTGGTCAGGTTTTTCAAAGTTCCTTTAAACTCTTTCTTGTATTCTTTATTCAAACGCTTGATGTGTTTCTTACGTTTGGATGGTTTCATATTACGCGTTACATAATCGACTTCTCGGAAAATTCGAATCGACTGTACCGCATATGGATATACTTTGGCCGCATAACGACGGTATTTCAAATACAAACGATATTCATCGCGATTGCTAAATGCCCGAGGAGAGGAGACGTATACATCGTCGAGGTCAGCTATGATAATGGTATCAGTCTCAGTGATTAGAGCAGTGACTACCTGGCCATCTAAGGTGATTTTTTCTTTTTTCTCTTTAGGCTGCGCAAAAGCGGCGGTAAAGAGTAAGCCAGTCAATGCGAGGGAAAGTAGATACTTCATTTGGTAAAAGTTTTGCTGGTTTTGTTTAATTCTTCTGGTCAAAAGCTAAGGATCGATTAAAAAATAAGTTATAAAGGTTTGGGTCGCTTATTTTGTTTCTAATCGAGGCGGTGAAATGCGACTTATGCCATAGCATAACGAGTATTTCGCCAACGAAGAGTAGGAATAAAAGAAGCAGGCAAATCTTATAAGTTATTCTTTTATTGATCCTAAATTATGACCTTCGACATTAATAACACCCTTTAAGCATCATAAATTACACCAATACTGCTTGTGGGTCGTTATTTTTTTGTTAATCGTTTTGAAGTGATTTCTCTTTTTAGACGAAATTCTGCGCCAACTGTCACGGTTTAAGATATTAACGTATCGTTAAAAGAAAGCGTGCTCTTTAGAAGAGTTTAACGTTAATCTGCGACAATTTCCTTGTATGACAAGAGTCAAAACAAGAATTTCTTCGGCTTTCTCTTGTTTAGTTTTTTTAACTTACTCGTATAAAGTTTATACTAAAAAAGAAAAGCCATGAAAAAACAATTCCCTTTACTCTTCTTCTTCTCTATCCTTTTTTTCCTCCAACCGCTATCTGCACAGATAGATTTTGCGCCCGTTGGTGCCAAGTGGTGGCAGGAATATTGGGTTTTGGAGCCGTTCAATAATTTTTATACCTATGAATCAACCGGTGATACTATTCTCGGAGGAACGAACGCTCGAATTATCGAACTCACTTCTCATATTTATATGAATCCCCCTAAACCAATCCCCGAAGCTACTATTTATTTAGCGAGTGATGAAGATCGCGTTTATAGTTGGATAAAGGATGATTTTTATTTGCTTTACGATTTTTCTGCCCAAGTGGGAGATACCTTGATTGTTGGTGTTAATCCTGCCATTCGTTATTATAGCGGAGGAGGGACTCCTTACATTGAAGATACGAGTAAAGTAAATTTCTTTAGAACCATTGTAGATTCTGTATTTATGACCACTGTCAATAATGAGTCTTTTAGAAGCTACAGCTCTGTCGGAACTACTGATCATCCTGACTTTATTGCAGGAGGCTTTGGTGTTTCTTATATTGAAGGCAGTGCTACAGTCAACGAAAAAATTGGTTTCTATGGTTTTGGTGGGCCATTGGGCAGCGGCGGACCAGTAATCACTGCGGGAAATGCTGGTCAAATGCGTTGCTATCACGATCCTCTTTTTGCTTATCCTACAACAGATACTACTTTTTGCGATCCATATGTTTTTGTGGAAGCGGTGGAAGAAAGCAAAGCATTTGATTTCCAGCTTTTTCCCAACCCTATTCAAAATGGTCTTTTATTTATGGAAGGCATTACTTCCGATCATCATTTACAAATTATTGATTTTTCAGGAAAGGTTTTATTGCATCAACAGGTAGGAGCTTCCCCTACAAGATTAAGTCTTGATATTGGCTTTTTAGAAAATGGTCTTTACTGGGTGAAAGTGCAAACGAAAGATGGTTTTGCTCTAACTAAAAAAATAATTGTCTTGCAAAACTAATAGTCGTTTTACCTAAGCTTTGCTATTCTGGAAAAAAGAAAGGCAGTCTCTTGTAGAGACTGCCTTTCTTTTCCTAGCAATGAATTCTTTTATTTCTTCGCCTCGTATTTCGCTCGGAATTTTCGATCTAAATCTTTCTGCTTGTTCCCCAAGTCGATTTTCCGACCATTGATAAAAGCATGTTCTAATTTGCAAGTACGCATATCAAGGGCATCACCAGCGGAAATAAATAAGGTCGCATCTTTTCCCATCTCCAAAGTCCCTGTGCTGGCATCTATTCCCAGAATCTTCGCGGTACTCCCACTCAAGGCAGCCACTGCTGCTTCATAAGGCAATCCATAACCAACAGAATGGCCTGCTTGAAAAGGTAAATTTCGCTGCTCCCAACTTCCCGTCAAATAAAAGCAAAATGGAATTCCTGCTGCATGTAAAGTCGCGGCAGTTTTATAAGGTTGATCTATGTCTTCCTCTTCTCGAGAAGGTAGATTGTGTACTCCATTGAGAATAATTTCTGCTTGATGTTCTTTTAGAAAAGGAATAATGCGCCAGGCATCTTGTGCGCCCACCAATACTGGAGTGATCCCTTGTTCCTGAGCGAAGAGAACCGCAGCGGTCAATTCTTTGACTCCTTGTGCATGAATGAATAATTTTTTTGATCCATCAAACAAACCCTTACTCGCTTCGAATTTCAAATTCAGTGGATTGGGATTTGTTCCATTGGCATAGGCTTTGGCTTCTGCGAAAAAATCCTCGATCACCCGTACCTGTTCGCTGTACTGATCATTTTCAGCAATTGTTCCTGGAGTCGACCATCTTCTTTGGCGTTTGAAAGAACGAGGCCAATTGAGATGAATGCCATTGTCTGTAGCTATAGCAGCATCCTCCCAATTCCATGCGTCCAATTGGACGACTGTAGACTGTCCGGGAATGCGACCTCCTTCCGGTGTAATTTCCGCTAATAAAACCCCATTTGATCTGACCGTAGGTGTAATTTTAGAATCTGTATTGTAAGCAATGATGGAGCGGATATTGGGATTTAGTAAACCGACTTCCCGCATATCTCTGGTGGATCTTACGGCATCAATTTCTGTCAATCCAAGAGTGGTTCCCGGCGCAATAAATCCAGGGTAAATATGTTTGCCTGTCGCGTCAATGGTTTGATAATTTTTAGAAGCATCTACCTTTAAACTTGAAGCCTCTCCAATCATCGTAATTTTTCCCTTTTCAAAAGCAAGGAGACTATTGGCAATTACTTGTCCATTGCCTAGGTGAGCCGTAGCTCCGGTGATGAGGATCGCTTGGCTTTGCTCCGGTGCAGGAGTGCGTTGTGCAAACACATTTATTCCAAACAAAAATAAAATACCAAATACTATTATGGAAGATCTCATGGATTGTCTTTTTAATCTTAGAAGTTGTTTATTTAAACACTAGTGCATTTCATCATGCACATCATCACAATGATAGAGGTGCTTAAATTTTTTCATCGGTGGTCCACTTTTTCCTCCAGGACTATCGTCACCAATCATTTTTTGAATCAATCGTGCGCGTTCTTCTTGAATGGCTTTTCGCATTTTTTTATCTTCTGCTCTATCAAAAAACTTAATGCCATCGACCCAAGTCATTTCCGCTTTAGCATAAACCGAAAGTGGGTGATCCGACCAGAGCACCAAGTCCGCATCTTTCCCTGCTTTTACACTTCCAACACGATCATCGATGTGCAAAAGTTTAGCTGGATTTAGCGTGACAAATTTCCAAGCCTCTTCTTCAGAAAGGTCGCTGTACATCACTGCTTTGGCGGCTTCTTGGTTCAGTCGACGAGCCATTTCGGCATCATCAGAATTATAAGCGACGACGACTCCTTGATCGTGCATAATAGCACCGTTGTGAGGAATAGCATCAATCACTTCATATTTGTAAGCCCACCAATCGGAGAAGGTAGAACCTCCGGCACCATGTGCTTTCATCTTATCAGCGACTTTATAGCCTTCGAGAATATGGGTGAATGTATTTACGGTAAAGCCAAACTGCTCGGCCACTTTCATCAGCATATTGATTTCGCCTTGCTGGTAGGAATGGCAAGAAATAAAACGCTTGCTTTCTATAATTTCCAAAAGAGCTTCCAACTCTAAATCTCGTCGATAGCTTTGTCCAGACTGTTGTTGTTTTTTATATTCTAAAGCTCGGGTAAAGTGGTCGATAAAAACTTGCTCTACTCCCATTCTGGTTTGAGGGAAACGTATTCTTTGGTTGTCTCCCCAGTTGGATTGTTTGACATTTTCTCCTAGGGCAAATTTTATAAATCCATCCGCTCCTTCAAATTTCATTTCCTCTGGCGTATAGCCCCAACGCAATTTGATGATGGCCGATTGGCCGCCGATTGGATTGGCAGAACCATGTAGCAATTGTGAAGTGGTTACGCCGCCTCCCAATTGACGATAGATGTTGATGTCTTCTGCATTGATGACGTCTCCGATCCGTACTTCTGCGGAGCTAGCTTGGGTACCTTCGTTTACTCCACGGCTAATTGCAATATGAGAATGCTCATCAATGATTCCACAAGTCAGGTGCTTTTCCGTTCCATCAATAAGAATGGCATTTGCAGCTTGTAAGTTTTTACCAATCTGCATTACTTTTCCATCTTTAAATAAAACATCGGTATTCTCCAAAATGCCCTCTGCTTCATTGGTCCATACGGTCGCATTGCGAACTAAGTAAGTAGCTGCCTTGGGTTTTTCAGACCAGCCATAAGGTAAAAAAGGATAGACTACTTCGCCTTTGATCGCTGCGGTTTCCTCTTCTTCTTTTTTGTCTTTGTCTTTTCCTTCCGGCTCTTCTCTTTCTCCTAACATTTTATCGTTTCGCTTTGCCGTCCAGGTCACCCAAGTTCCATCCGCCAGAGTTCCGCTACCAGACCATTGGCCTTCTTTTGCAGTACCCGCCAAAGCGATTTTTCCTTTGCTATTTTCTGGGGTAAAGGAGAAATGGATTAAACCTTTTTTCAAGGAATGTTTGACCTTGATTTCGGTAGAGTCATTGACGACTATTTCGATTTTGTTTTTTCCATCTTTCTCTCTGACCTGTAAATTATATTTCTGTGCTCCTATTTTCAAATCATAAATTCCACTAATTTTATTCTCTGACCATTCTTCAATTACATTTGCTTTTCCTTTGATCCAGTGGTGCAAGATTTTGCCATCTTCGGAAAATAGATTATTGGAAGCAATAAAAAAGTTTGCTAATTTCCCTTTTTCCAAACTCCCTATATCGGCGTAAGCTCCTAACAAATTTGCTGGTGCATAGGTCAGAGCTTTTAATGCCTGCTCTTCCGACAAACCTGCTTTGATCGCTTTGCGCAGATTGGTCAAAAAATCTTTTTTGTTTTTAAGTCCATGTGTACTCAGGGTGAAATTGATTCCTGCCTTGGCCAGGCGGCCAGGATTTTCTGGTGCTAATTCCCAATGTTTTAAATCTGCTAAATCCGCTTGTAAGGCATCAAAAGGATTTTCTAATTCATAGGCTTTTGGAAATTTGAGAGAAACGATCAAACTAGAACCTGTCGCTTTGATTTCTTCGGTTCTCATGTATTCATCGCCCGTCCCTCGAATGATGTATTTTTTTCCAAATTCTTTTCCCAGTTTGGCGGCTCGAAAAATCTCTTGTCTTTGTCCTACTGCAAAAATCTGTGGGAGTTCTTGCAAATCATTCCATGCATTTAGAGAAAGATTGACTTGTTCTTTATGGCCTTGTTTTTTGTACCATGCTCCATCCAAATAAGTTTGTCGCAATAAAGCGATGGTTCCCATCAGAGAACTTGGAAAGTCCTGTGTTGATTTTCCTTTGGAGAAAGAAAGTACGTGAGCTGCTTTAGGATTGAGGATCATTTCGTGAGTGGGATCTGTTCCTGTCAATACCAAACTTCCGGAGCCTCGAGAAATGCCATTGGCCTGGTGAGTCAGTAGTGCTCCAAAACCTTGAGCCCGCCATTTTTCCGCTTCACTGTCATCTACGGAAAAATGCATTTGCGCTGCAAATTCTGAGCGAAGGGCTTCATTCCAGGAATAGGCTCCTTCTTTATTCGATAAGAATTGAGGTTTATCGTCTCTCTTTTGGATCGCTTCCGGTTCTGGCAATCCATAGCTAGCATATAAGTCTATGAAAGAAGGATAAATGTGTTTTCCTTTAGCATCGATCTTTACAGCCGTTTTGGGAATGACTACTCCGGCTCCAATGGCTTCTATCTTTCCATTTTTGATAAGGAGCGTCGCATTCTCGATTTTCTGATTATACGATTGGTAGATCGTTGCATTGGTAAATGCATAGTGACCATCTCTTTGATCGTAAACCCCATTTTGAGGGAAAGTTTCTTGGGCATTGAGTAGCAAAGAACTACAAAGCAATACCAATGCAAAAAAGTACCTATTCTTCATAGATGAATTATTTTAGGACAAAATATCGAAAAAGTGGCTCAGCAAAGCTATTTTTCGATATAATTATAGGCGGAATATCTTTAAAACAGTCTTCAATGGTCTACCGTTGAACGTAAAGAACATATTTTTCAATAAAGTAATCTTCTTTAAAAAAATCGGTCAATGGATACAACTCTGTATAGTGCTTATTGGCCAATTCATCAATTTCATCAAAAATATTCCCTCCTTTTAAGGCAAGGAGGCCATTTGGTAAACCGTGCTGTTGTTTGCTTTTGATTCGGGGAAAGCCCCAATGGATCAGTTTGTTGAGTCGGGCGACGGCTCGGCAAATCACAAAATCAAAATGGTGATTCAGCTCTTCCGCTCGGGTATGTTTGGCTTTTACATTTTTGAGTTCGAGTGCATCGACGACTTCTTGGACGACTTTGATTTTTTTACCTGTTCCATCTACTAACCAAAATTGAGTTTCCGGGAAGAGAATGGCAAGAGGAATCCCAGGGAAACCTCCTCCTGTGCCCAGATCTAGAATTTCGGCTCCGGGGACAAATTTGGTAACCTTAGCAATACTCAATGCATGTAGCACATGACGTTCGTAAAGATTGTCGATGTCTTTTCTGGAAATAACATTTATTTTATCATTCCACTCTTTGTAAATGGGTCCCAATTTTTCTAGTTGCTCTTTTTGAAGCGGACTAATTTGTGGGAAGTATTCGACTATTTTTTGTATATCTATCTGATCCATTCTACTATAATTTAGTGGCTGCGAACATACACAAAAAAAGGGAATGATTAAGATCAAATTCTTAATCATTCCCTAGCGGGTGATGTTTCATAGTGTTACCCAAAAAGTAGAATTCCTATCCCGGTGTACTTAGTTTCACCTTTCTTGCACGTACTTTCTTGCGAGGTTTTACTCTTTTCGCTCTTCTCTTCGTATTGTCGAGATAAGCTTTTGCAGAAGGTTGTTGCAATAAATTAAATAGAATTTCTTTGGCTCTAAACAATTGAGCCTTTACGGTACCTAAAGGAATTTCCAATTCGGTAGCAATTTCTTCGTAACTCAATTCTTCAAAAAAGCGCAACTCAATCATCAAACGATATTTCAGGCTAAGTTTGCTCAAAACCGTACGCATGAGTTTTACTCTTTGCTGGCGGATAAAGACTTCTTCTGGATCTAAATTGCCAGAACGAATATTGCTAGAGTAATCGTGATCGCTATTCGGTTCGATGGGATCATCGATAGAAAGCAGGTGCAATCTTTTTTTACGAATGTGGTCGATACAATTATTAATGGCAATTTTGAAAAGCCAGGTGCTAAAAGCATAACGTGGAGCGTAGCTCGGTAGTTTGGCAAAAGCTTTACCAAAAGCTTCTAAGGTAAGATCATCAGCATCCTCTCGGGTTTTGACCATCTTTAGCATCATGTGATAAATGGAATTGCGATAGCGCTCTAGTAGGACGGTGTAGGCTTTTTGGTTGCCCTCAATAGCCTTTAAGACATATTCATAATCTTCCTGAGCACGGGGGGAAAGATTAGATGTCTTTTCTTTTTGTACTTCTTTTACTTCCATGGGTTTGTGTTTCCAGTGATTAAAGCCGGCGCGAATATCATATAGTAAAAGAAGAAAGCCAGATCTAATACTGGAATCCACTTCCAAAGGGAAGGATCCTTAAAGTCGGAAAAAAGAGGCTTACTCGTCCACAACATGCAGGATATTCTCACCACATATAACATTATTACAAATATTGTGCTAAATTTTACTATGAGCACAATGCCTCCAAGAAAGTGAATAAAATGACTAAGAGAAATCAAGCCTAAAAAGAGCTTGTTTTCGTTTTTGTAGTGTTTCCCAGTGCTAAGGTGTCTGGTCTTCTGTCGATAGAAAGAAGCCCAGGTTTTTTTCGGCTCCGAATACATAAAAGTATCAGGGCTTTTAATAACGGTAGTGTTATTCGCATTTGCTGCAGCATGGATGAATAAATCATCATCGCCGGAAGCAATATGGTCATGCGAGTGAAAACCACCCACCTTTTTGAAAAGAGATTTTTTATAGATCAAATTGCGGCCAACGCCCATGTAGGGTTTGCCCGCTATAGCGAAAGACATATATTGTATAGCAGTGAAGATAGTCTCGTATCGGATCAGCTTATTTAAAAAACCGGGATACGAATGATAGGGACCATATCCCAATCCTATTTCAACGGGTCCATCAATAGATGCTTGCATTTGTTGTAGCCATTCGTTGCTCTCAGGACTACAATCTGCATCTGTCAATAAAAGGACTTCGTTTTTCGCTGCTTCAATGCCTTTTGCCAAAGCATATTTTTTACCAATCATTCCTGCGGGCTTTTCCCGCAAATGAACGCTGCACAATATAGGATGTTTTATATTAAATTCCAATAATATGTTTTCCGTAGAATCACTAGAATTATCGTTTACGACGATTACTTCAAAGGAGCGGTAGTTTTGATTTAGAATACGGGGCAAATTTTTTTTTAAATTTTTTGCCTCATCCTTCGCACAGATAATAATCGAGATACTTTGCTGCTTGGATGGGTCTTTTTCGAGTCGAGGTTGGTCTTGATGGTGGACTAATTTTCTAAAAAAGAAAAGCCAAAAGTACAACTGGATTGCAGTCGCCAAAATAAAACAGAGGAGTACTATTTTGATGATCATAAGTTCAACTATCCAGCGGTTTCAAAATATGGTGTCTTATAAAATCGGTTGGTATCTTTCCTCTTGTTATTCCACTAATTGACTTTTGCCAAAAGCGCTTGTTGTTCTTTAACCAAAGCTTGTACTTCTTCTGCTTGTTTGTTTTTCCACTTTATCATTTGCTGTTCTTTTTTCCATTTCAAAAAACGCTGTCGGTAATTCCAGGCCACAATTCCCATTGGATACAAACTCAATAAATAAATCAAAGTTATCCACCACTGTCCAAAAAAGTGTTGAACTAAATAAGTTTGCAAACCATAAAGCAAAGGGTAAATTACAATGCCCGACAAAATTTTTACGGTAGAGTCATAGCACCTATAGAGTTTCATTTTTTTGGCCAATAAGCCTGGAAGGTAATTGG
>CALLVY010000562.1 GCA_938015925.1 uncultured Saprospiraceae bacterium | reverse complement strand
TCGCTAGGGAGTTACTCGCCACTCTCCTACTCCAAAACAAAAAGCTCAGTCATCCTATGATGATTAAGCTTTCCATTTATTTTCCTAAGGATTAAGATTCCTTACCTCCCCTTCAGAATCGCCTGCCCATAAATATACAGCGCACCAGCCTTTTGAAGATTTTTCTCCAAATCAAAAATTATCTCCATATTCAATTAATCTTGCATAGCATCATAAATAATTTTCGCAATAACTTCATCATCTAAATAACCAGCAATCCCATGCCGATTATCTGTATGATTTTTTACATGCGTACTATTTACAATATCAAACCCATTATTAAAATGTCTTCTATCCAAAGGATGCAGCGCAACAAAATCTCTCTCATCATAAGCATTATACCAACGGTCAGGCGCATCTCCTTTTATACATTCAGGCATCACTAAAGCAGGTTCTAAATGATCAGCTAAGGCAGTCAAGCCCAAAGGTGAACCAATCGTGATGAATTTCTTAACATTAAAACTGGGGTTATTCTTAAGCACTAAATAGGTAACTATAGAACCCAAAGAATGACCGACCACCACACAAGGCGTTGCATCAAAAGCATCTTCTACAATACAGTTGACCGCTTCCTTTATATGATTTTGGGTTAGATACATAAATACATCCTTCGTAGCTGCTCTTACTGGGTAATCGCCAAGGACGTTTTTTTCATCTAAGAATCCAGCTAGATATTGAACCACCCTCCAATTAAGAGGACCACGTTCTTCTACGACCTTAGCATTTATATCCAATCGCTCCTCCCGAGTATTGGCAGTTGCCTCAGCAATTTCTTTTAAGTATTCCGTTGTGAATTCCAATTCTTTTGCTTCATTGATTCCATCTGAACCACTTCGTGTGGCCTCTCCTGTTTTGGGTTCAACCAATTGTTGCATGAGTTCAATAAGGGTATTTGCATAATAAGGTATATGGATACAGTTATCAGCAGGTAGGGAAAGATTAGATTTTGCTAATCCTTTTTCCCAAGCTGTAATCCAATTAGCTCGAAGTTGTCGAGGGGACTGATCTTGTTGGTCTCTGCCATGAACGAATATTACTTTCATAAAGGGTGTTTTGGTTAAATGAAATTAATTAATAATTATTGAAAAAAGTTAATCCAATAATTTTTGATTGTTTTAAGTTATTAACTTTTTTTATACACGTCTCTATCAAACCACAATTAATTCTCCTTTGTGATAAATTACAAAATTGTCCTCCTCTGCCCCTTTCATGACTGCTTCTGTTCGACCAGAATCAAAGGCATTTGTAATATCCATTTGATTATCTTCCGCTAATTGAAAATAAAAACCACTACTAAAAGCACTAGCAGCTTTATCGCCAATAGCTACATTAGTTCCAATGACATAATCTACATACTTAGATATGACAGCAGCTTGATCTTGTGTATGGCAAGCATTCAATAAAACAACTTTGATTTGGAAGTGTTTTTGAAAAAACTTAAAGAGGGCTTTTAATCCACCAATTGGAATTAAGGCTTCTTCATTTTTATCGTCATTTTGTACAACAATACCGGCATACTTTCCTTTTTCCCCATGTCCTGAGAAATGTAAAACACCAGGTTGTTCTTGCTGGGTAAATTCTTTAAACTCGGTTCCACTAACTGCCTTTTTCAAAATAATATTAAAAAGCTCCTGCTTTCCCTGCAATTTTTGGGTAATGACAGAATGTTCTTTATCTAAATTTAGTTTGGTGGTATTTGCAGGGTTTGATGTTAGCATCAAAATCTTTAGTTTTTTTGATGAGGGAGAGGGAGGAGTTACAATCTGATTATTTTGATTAGGACTACCTTCATTTATGTTATCCAATAAACCTAACACGCCTAAGCTTATTTTATTTTGTTCCTGAGTGGCATCTGCATTAGAGATTATTCCAAGCCTCATATTACGATTGAGTTTTTCTAGTCGTCCTTTTAAAAAGGAGGATTCATTTTTTAGTTCGTCTTGATCATTATCTTGTGCCCATTTGATAATTTTATCAAATGCTGATTTTACTCTAGCTTGGCTAATTAATTGGCGTACAATTTCTTTTAGTTCTTCGAGTGTCATTGATTTCCTTATTTTTTGTTCTTAATAAAAGTTGATTAAAGTTACAAAAATCATTTTCACTCAATGGTATATATTATTAATTCTTTAGATTTATATTAGTTTTTTAATATACTTATCAAATATACGTTGCTGTGCGATACTACCGAGTTATTCGTTAAATGTTTTACAAATTAATACGAATATTGACAACTGATTTCATCCGTCAGGCAACAAGTATACGGGGACTGAATCTCCCAAAACAAAAAGCCCAATCATCCAAAGATGATTGAGCTTTTTGTTAATATATCTTACCAACAATCCTTATCTCCCCTTTGGCATCGCCTCCCCATGAATATACGGGGCACCCACCTTTTTAAGCTTAGTCATCAAACCAGGAATTGTTGCCGTACTCACTTTTTTTACTTGTGCAGCAATCACTACTAATTCCTTTCTCGCAATATCCAAACTCTCCCGATGCATTGGAGTCGGTCCATAAGTAGTAGACAATCCTCTTCGCACTACTCTTAATCTAGAACTGATCGTCGGCGCATTGCGCTCTCCAATTTCGCTTTTCGTCCGATTGCCAGAAAGTTTTTCATCAAGGTTAAAGAGTTGTTGTTTTAAGTCGTAGAGTTGTTTGTTCATTGTACCAGGTTCGATGTTGGCTCTTTCCAAAGCAAGCATCATAGCGTCCACCTTTTTTATATTTTCATTTAAAGTATTACTGGTCGCAGAAAGTAACGTTTGTGTTGCTGCAGCTTCTTTGCTAAAAGCATCATAAGCCTTCGGTGTAGCTCCTTCCAATGTGCCTTTCCGTAAGGGAACCACTTTAAATTCCACAGGCCCTGCCAAGGTGGAAACATTACCTTCCATTTCTTTAGAGAGCGAAACGGAATAAGTACCCGGAGGTACCAATGCTCCTCCTCCACGAAATCGATTACCTCCCCTACTAGATTGCCCAGGACGGATTGGACTACTGGAAGCATATCTTAAATCCCATGCCATTCGACTCATCCCTTTTTTCGCAGGGGCTTTTATTTTTCTGACTACATTGCCATTAGCGTCTTTAACCGTTAGCCAAATCGTTGGTTTGACTTGGCGACGCTCTGCTTCCAATGCATCCCACCCTTGAAATGGAATCGCTTTGCCTGCCTTAGTCAATTCCTTTTCTTTTTCTTTCCGTTCTGCTTTTTTCGTTTTATAATCTTTTGATAAATGATAAGTAAACACCGCTCCAAAATCTGGGTTGTCTGCAGCATAAGCATCTGCTCCTGCTACCGCCGCAATATTCTTCGGTACATACCTCCATGCTTTGCGAGTAGAAAAAAGGGTGGCTTCCGCTGCCAATTTTTCCTTAGTCACTTCCCGCATCGCACTATAATCATCTAATACATAAAATCCTCGACCAAATGAAGCACCTACTAAATCGTTTTCTCTTCTTTGAATCGCCAAATCTCGGAAGGAAATAGTTGGCGCACCTTTTAGTTTTTCCCATTGTTGACCACCGTTAAGGGTTACGTATATACCGTGTTCCGTCGCTGCAAATAACAGGTCTTTTTTAATGTGATCTTGAACAATTCTCCATGTCAATATTCTATCTGGAATACCTCCTGCTTTTGGATTGCCTTTGATTGATTGCCACGTTTTTCCTTTGTCATTACTTTTATAAAGGTATGGTTGGAAGTCTCCACTCTTATGGTTATCGAGCGCAATATAAACGGTATTTGCATCATAAAGATCCGCTTTGATATCATTGACGAAAGCTCTTGCTGGTACTCCAGGTAATTGCTCTACCATAATCTTTTGCCAGTTCTTACCACCATCTTCTGTCACTTGAATAATACCGTCATCCGTACCCGCATAGAGCAATCCTTCTTGCAAAGGTGATTGTGAAAGTGATGTAATAGAATTAAAAACAGACATAGCTGCAACATCCCAAGGGTTGTCCCAACTTTGTTGTTTGCCCATGATCGGTAAGGTGATACGTTCTTCATTTCTAGTCAAGTCAGAAGAAATCGCTGTCCAGCTATCACCTCTATTATCAGAACGCCAAACTCTTTGCGAAGCAAAATAAAGGGTCGCTGGATTGTGAGGACTGACTACGATAGGTGCATCCCAATTAAATCTTTCTTGCCCTTCTCCATCACCAGGTTGTGGTTGAATAAAAACTTGTTCACCCGTTTTTAGGTCAATTCGATGCATACCTCCTTGCTGGGTTTCTGCATAAATAATATCTGGATTGCCAGGTTCGGTTGCAGACTGATGACCGTCTGCACCAAGCGTTTTGTACCAATCTTGATTTCTGATGCCATGTGAATTATCTGTTCGAGAAGGGCCGCCATGAGAACCATTGTCTTGTGTTCCACCAAAAATATGATAGAACGGTTCTCGATCATCCACCGCTACTTTATAATATTGAGTCAATGGTAGATTAGGGATAAATCTCCAATTTTCCGCTAGGTCAAAACTTTCATAGATTCCAGCATCAGTTCCTACCAACAAATAGTTCGGGTCATCTTTTCGGAAAACGATAGCATGATTGTCTGAGTGTTTTTTCTCTTCGGTTAAAGTTCTAAAATTTGCTCCACCATTATCTGACACCAAAATTCGTACATTCATCAAGTACAATCTATCGAACTGATGAGGACTAGCATACAACTCTTGATAATAGTGTGGCCCTGTTGCGCCTGAAACGGCATCCGACATTTTTTTCCAAGAAGCCCCTTGGTTGGTAGAACGAAAAACGCCTCCCTTTTTTCTATCTAATTCGATAGCTGCATATATTACATCAGGTTGTTGAGGAGAAATGGCGATACCGATTTTTCCAAAGTTTGACTTGGGTAAACCTGTTTTTAATTTGGTCCAAGTTTCCCCTCCGTCTCTGGAACGATGAAGTCCACTACCTGGACCACCACCCATAAAAGCTGCAATCGTTCGATGCCGATCCCAAGTTGCTGCGTATATTACATCAGCATTTCGCGGGTCAATGGCAATATCAGTTACGCCTGTCCATTCATTATTGCCCAATACTTTTTTCCAAGTCGCACCTCCGTCCATGGATTTATATAATCCTCTTTCATCGCCACTTTTCCAAAGGGGCCCTTGTGCAGCCACCCATACAATATTAGAATTTTCAGGATGAACAATGATCTCTGAAATATGCTCTGAGTTTTTTAATCCCATATTTTTCCAACTTTGTCCTCCGTCTGTACTCTTATAAATTCCATCGCCATAAGCGACATGTCTTCCACCTACATTCTCGCCAGTTCCCAACCAAACGGTTGAAGGATTGGATGGATCGAGTGTGATACATCCTGTAGAGTAAGATGGTTGGTCATCAAAAATAGGCGTCCAAGTATGCCCTGAATTTTTTGTTTTCCAAACTCCACCAGAACCTGTCGCGACATACCATAAATTATCATTGTCAGGATGAACGGCGATGTCAGCAATCCGTCCTGAAGCTAAAGCAGGGCCAATACTCCGTAATTTAATTCCAGAAAATACTGATTCGATTTTTTCTTCTTCTACAGGTAAGTTCTTTTTTTTTCTTTGGGCAAAAAGGAACATACTGCCTATGATACTAATGAATAAGATTGTTAGAATTGGTTTTTTCATAATATAAGGATTTGGTTTTGAAAATTTTGTTTGTGTGAAAATAAGAAATTTTCTGTTTTACAAAAGAAATCAAGGTCTTGATGTTTCCTTAAATAATCATCGTTAACAAATAAATTAGGATAATGTAGTCTATCCTCGTGAGATAGTTGGTTTTTCTGCGATTCACAAAACTAATAAACTTGTGACTTAGACTTCCACTTTATTATTCTCCGCAACTTGGGTTTTTCTTTTATACCTTAAGTGTTTCTAACTATTTACTTGGTGATGGATCAACAGTAGTCGAGGGAATCAATTTATCCATTATTAGAGTGATAAAAAATCCATTTTCAAAAGCAATAACTGCGAGACTTGAAAAACTACTATTTGATATCGAATTATATAAAACCATAAAAACTAAAGGTGAAGCACAAAGGCTCATCCAAAAATCAATTGATTTAAAGACACTTTTAAAAAAAGCTCCAGGTTTATTTATTGAATTTCTCCCTTTTAATTTTCTTTCTTGAAGATTCCTATATATGGTTCCTAAAAGAACTCCCAACAAGGTTATTAAATAGGCAATTAATATTTTTAGAGCAGGACTATCTTCAATAGCAACTGCACCAAAATTGGTTCCTTGCAAATTGATATTACTCCAATAATAATACCCTGCTAAAACTGAAAGGATAAATCCAAAAATAGGAATAGTAATGTTTTTCATAATTTATTGGTTTAATTGAATTAGATATAATTTTAATGAATTATTTACAAAGAGCCCCATAAAATCATTTTGGGATGCTACAATTTTTATCATTTCTGACGGATGAAAAAGAACACTAGCCGTTTTCTTTTTATAATCAAATAAATAAACGGAATCTCTATTAAAAAAAATCAACATTTTTCCATTTTCTAATCTCACAATTTTTTCCAAATAAGGATCTAAACCTTTTTGCATTGCTGCATGCATTCTTCCTGTAACTTCCGATATTAAATAATCATGTTTCACTAGCTCTACGGCTTTTCCATTCTCAAATATTTCCCATGCTTTCCAATATTTTGCTTGCTCATCAATATTAATAAATCGATGAACCCCCTCATCAGAAATTACTTGAAAACTAGATTCAATACTAAACTCTAATAGCTCAATGTTTTCAAATCTAATTATTTTTGAAATTGTCCTATTTTGTAAATCAAAACTAATTACTCCTTTAATTCTATTGGAATCTCCATATGGACGTTGGGTAATTTCAAAATAAGCATAATCATCAATGATGGCATTAATATTAATTTTAAGACGAGCAGTATCTTTAGGAAATTTTTGCTTAAAACTATTTAGCAATTCTTGTGGGTTTAACTTACCCTGAAATTGGCTCCCTTCTACAATGGAATAACTTTTTGGATTATCAAAAAAAGCGATCTCTTCGATTAAATTAAATTTACTTGGTTGCGGAGTGGGAAAAATATCATTAGGAAATTTTTCTGAAACAGTCCCAGAAAGTTCTTGATCTTTTATTAATTTTTGATTTTCAATATCTATTTTATAAATATTAGAATCTAAATCGTTCGAGCATTCAATATAAATAGTTCCCAAGGAAGAACTCCACATATCATTGAATGACCAAATGTCAACATCATTATCTTCTAAAGTCAATATTTCTTTAGGACTTAAGGAAGTCCCATTTTCAGTTAACCCTTCTCTAATTCTTTGAAAGGTTAATTCGAAAATTTTTCCTTCGGCTAAAAAATATAATCCGTCGTTGGTAAATGTTGCAGATTGAATTGCAGATGGAGATTGAATCTCAATGTAATTATTTTGAACAAGAGCTTCCATCCTTTTAATATAGTTTTTATAATAGCTGGTATGTGCTCTAGTAAGCTCATGAAGGCTTTGGTCTTTTTCTATTTGATTAAAAATATTAATTCCCCTTTGCAAAAAAGTTAGATGACTCTCGTCTCCATAAAAAGAACTATAATTTGTAGAAGAGAAAGTGTTCGCTAAATTCATCATTGAAAAAATAGCTACAAGACTTACTCTACTTTTTTCATAATATGTTTCTTCATCTAAAAAATCGAGATCAACTATTCCTGAAAGATCTTCATAATATTGAATTCCTTGCGAATCAAGGTCTGAAAATAACTTTTCAAAGTTATGGATTGCAAAACTATCCGCTTCATTTTCATAGCGAACTCCATTTTTGTTTTGATGACTATCAAAAAAACCTCCACTTGATTTATGGAGAATTTTATGTCCCATTTCGTGTAATAAAATAAAATGAAAATACCCTCGGACAAAAGGAATATCTTTAATTGTAATCATACTATTTTTTGAGGACTCCCCTAATATTGTCAACTCTGTTGGGTTGAGGATTTGTTCATCAATAAAAACAGCATCTAAAGTTGCATTATAAATTGCGTTTCCTCTTTCACATTTTGTAAGTTGAAATGCTTCTGGGGTAACTGTAAATATGTTTAATTTTTCAGGATCTATTTTACCGTTAAAAATATACGGTTCATCAAAATCAAGTGTCTCTAAAATAAGTTCTATATCTTTTTTCACGCTTCTTTCAATTTGCTCATCTAAGCACCCTATTTCACAATTCTCTAAAGCTTTATTTATATAAATTATTTGTTTTTTAATAGAAGTAGGATCTTCTATCAACCATACAATTACGGCTATAAATAAAATTAATGGGATAAATTTTGAGTACTTGGTTTTCATGAAAGCTTGCTTTGGAGATTCTTTTATTTTCAATCACTTCAAACATATAAATCAAAAGGCGAATAATTTTTTTTCGATACCAGCAGGTCTGACAATATTTTCCTCTTCTATTATTTCATTAGTTTTCCTCAAATGTTTGACCTCTTGACCGAAAGAGAATACCGTTGCATTGCTTCCGCATTTAGCAATTTTATCATGGATATTAATTTGTTCTATCGTAGGAGGAGCATTACATGAAGGGCAATTAACGGGAACGATATTCTTTTTTGGTTTGGTAGTTGGAAATGATCGGTCAACCTGTTTATATGTTATTTTTGATGCATTTTCTTTTTCTTCCATTTTGTTGTTTTTTAATTCCAATAAATATACAATTATATGATTACTTTCTGCTTACTTCTTCAAATAAACAAGCAGTTGATAGGATGTTTTTTTGGGTTTAAAAAAATTTGGAACGAAATAAAGTAGATTGTTCTTCGTGAAGAAGAAGTTGTTTTTGATTAGCGAATTGATGTTTTTTTGTATCACTATTTTAGGATGGAACAACTTAAACTTAAAAAAAAAGCGTCATTACAAATTACTGCAACGACGCTTTTTTTACATCAAAATTTATTCATACTACATATCATGAGGTTCACATTGCAACACTTTATGTGAACCATTTGACCGATTGAATTTTGATTTTACTAATAAACTTCCCAACGGAAGTTGGCTTCCATCTCTTGAAATAAAATGAAAATCATGAATAATAAAAACTACTTTTTCCTCTTCGGCTACAATCATAGATTCAATTTTATGGATAGTAGTTGTTTCTAATTTATTCCTAATTTCAAGTAATTCTGATGCATCCCCATCCTGCAAGACATGTTCTAACGAGGCAGCTAATATTTTTAATTCGACTTTCGTTGTCATGATATAGTTGGTTTTTTAGTTAATTGGTTGAAAAGAAAAAATAAGAGTATCCAAGCTGAATTTGGAAAAAATTTTGATTCGTGTTTTTATCTACAAAATGATAACGTCCTCTAAAAAACAGCTCCCCTCTTTTGGAAAGTCTAGCCGTACCAAGCAATTGAAAGATGTGATATATTTCAGTTGTATTTTTTTCTTTTTGCTCCGTACTCGTAGTAATTTTTGAAATTGCTAATCGATCTGTAAAAGGGACAATAGGATTTAATTCATCTTTTGGATAGAATTTAAACCACTTTAGACTATACCGTATTGAAAGTTCATATTTATCACTTGGCAAAATATTCCATTGCAGGGATAACCCAATATCTCGGGTAAGATTAGTGGAAGTATTTTCTGTTATCTGTTCTGTCTGTAAAATTTGCTGTGTCGAGTCAGGATTAGTAATAATTTGAGTCGTCACAAGGGAGGTATCAAAACTAGAAAAGTCAACCAAACTAAAGTTTAAATCTGCTCCTATCTCCACCGTAGAATGAATAGAAGGAAATCCAATTTTCAAGACACTAAGATCTAATCCCAAACTAGATTTTCGATAACGCAACATATCATTATAACTAGCATAAGCTATACTATCTATTTTTATCAAGGGCAGCCGGTCATCATCTCCTTCAATTTTACTGAGGGTAAAAACTGGCTCAATAGAATTAAGAAAAATAAAATAGTTTTTAGAATAATTCTTTTTATTCTTAAATGGTAATAGTTTAGAAAGCGGAATAGGTCTGGTAAATAAACTCATCGACTTGCTAAATTCAAGTTGAATAATTCCATTGGGTTCGCTATCATCTAACCCAACCAAATCTGTAAACACTTTGGTTTTGAGTATTTCAGAATTTTTTTCTTTAAATAATATTACTCCATTTTCATTTGGTTTTACATAAATTACTTGATCCTTTGGTGCATAGTTTTCGGTATAAAGTAGCAAGTTATAATTATATAAAAAAAGATCATTTGTACTGATTCTTTTTACTGGATCGCTACTGATGGAATATAAAAAATAATTAGTATTCCCATCTGCTTTGGTAGAAAATGAAATCGGGTAAACGTTTTTAAAAATTTCTAACTTCCCATTAATTTTCCCGATAGCCTTAATATTTTGCAGGTTGTCATTCTCAAATTCAAACTGAATAGAATCAAGTATAAATGGAATATCTGGGCAAGTATCTAGGTCACTACTTCTAGGTAGTAAAGATGTACTTGGATCTGGATCTGTTTTTTTTGGTTTTTCCTTTTTTGGTAAATGTTTATCAAAAACACTAAGTTCTTTTTGAACACCTTTACCTTTAGCGGTATAACTTTTTTCAAAACCCTTATTTATTTTTTTAAGATAGAAATCTGCTTCTTTGGCTTCTTTTCGAAAACAAAAAGGAATCGTATCAAAAACGATGATTGCACCTGCCTCAGAAGCATCATCTTTATCTATCAAACTATTTTTCTTAATGCCTTCAAATAATCGCAAGGCAATTTTCAATAATTCTTGTTCTTTTTCGTCACTTAGCCGCTTGCTATTTGAGATACAGTTTTCTTTAAAATTTTGAAAAACGCTTTTGATATGCGCACTACTATCTTTGACTAATGTATGTTCCATAAAAGGTCGATTCATAAACACAGAATCACATCCTTTTACGGAGGACAAATCATCAATAAGTGTTTTTAGATTATCTTTAGAAAGACTAGTTAATTTGAAATCTTTGTCGCTGGCTAATGAATTTAAAATGATTTCTAAAGAATCGTTTAGAGCATTATTCTTTTCTCGATAATCTTTTTTATTGGCGGTCATGACCGTTTTTAAAGCTCGGCTTAATTTTTTGTGAAAAATATAACCGTCTTGTAAATTGACCAAATCAAAAGTTTGCACCTCTCCTAGAAGGGAAACTTTAAATTCTAAATTATTTTCTCTAGAAGCTACAATTTTAAAAACTTCATCGTCAAAAATAAATTCATCTTGGTAAAATACTTCGCTGGTTTGAGCAAAGGATGGATGGGGACAGGCAGTAAACATTAGGAATAATACTCCTAAGTATAGAAAGTTTTTCATTTGGTATTTTAATTTTAATGATTCCTTCTAACGAATATAGAAATATTATCATTTAAATTTATAAAAATATTTAATAAAAATTTAAACAACCCCTTGTTGAACCTTCTTATAATAATTTACTTCCAAAGCTGAGTTTTCCAAAAACCCAAAAACCAACCATCCAAAAATGATCAAGCCTTTCTTTAATTTTTCTTAGTTGCAAACAACACTTACCTCAATAGGGAAAATTCTGAATCTATTTAGTTCGCATTCCTAAGCGACAAAAGAAAAAGCTTTGCTTTTTTAAGTTCTTGATGTCTTCGAGCCTTTGAAGCATAAAGCTAAAATTAGTGATGAATAGTTAATGAAAAATAATTTAGAAAAATCTATAATATATCCTCTATGTTAGTAAAAAAATATTACATTTGTCAAATACACTTCTACCTATTCCTCCAACCAATTATTATAAAATTTTACATCTAATTTAATTTTTGCAATTACTTTGTTATCAAATAATTGTAAGGATAATTGATTGTTACCCTATCTTATTTAAACAAGTTTATCCATGTGTTTTCTTGAAATGTACTTCAAGAAACAGTTACCCTTATTACCCAAAGGTTAGATTATATTATTCTCAAATAATATTTTTTAACTTTTACAAACTCTTAAAACCCAATTTGAATTATGAAAAAAATTATCACACTATTCATTTTTATGATCTCTCTAGGAATTAACAGTTCCTTTGCATCGCACGCACTAGGTGCCGAAATCACCTACACTTGTACAGGAACCCCAAATGAGTATAATCTTACAGTAGCGTTCTATAGAGATTGCGATGGGATTTCTTCTCCGAATCCTATTGGCGTTGTATTTACCAATACTTCAGGCGGATGTTCCAATTTTTCTCAAACCATTCCCATTTCCTCTTTTTCTGATATTACACCTTTATGTCCAGGAGAGGCGAGTACTTGTAATGGAGGAAGTATTCCTGGAGTTGAAAAATATGTTTATGAAGCTATAGTTACTATTCCAGCGGGATGCGTATACAAAGCTTCTTTTTCAGAGTTTGCAAGAAACACCGTCATAACAAATCTTGCCAATACAGATATTGATATTTATGTAGAAACTATAATTGATAATACTTTAGGTACCTGCAATAGTTCTCCTCAATTTACCAATCCTGCTTCGTTTTATGCTTGTGTAGGACAAGAGGTTAATTATAACCATGGAGCAATAGATCTAGATGGTGATGAATTAAAATATAGTTTAGCACCTTGTATGTCTGGTTTTGGACAGATTGTTCCATATGTATTTGGTTTGTCAGGTAGCAATCCAGTTATTACTGATCCATCAGGACCAATAACAATTGACCCTGTATCTGGAGCGATTAGTTTCTTACCTAGTGCAGCTCAAGTTGCGGTGATCTGTGTGAAGGTAGAAGAATTTAGAAATGGAATAAAAATAGGAGAAGTCGTTCGAGATATTCAATTTAATATTTTTGGAAATTGTAGCCTCGCAGGAGGAACTAGTAATGATAATGCTCCTACGATTTCTAGTGCTACTAATTATTCCGCAACTTGCAATACGGAATTATGCTTTAATATAATTACAGAAGAATTGGACGGAGATAATATTACCATTTCTAGTCCTAATCAACTCGGAGGAAGTTTTACTCCCGCACTCCCCGTGAGTGGAGGAAATCCATCTACACAATATTGTTGGACACCAACAAATGGTGATGTAGGCTTAAAATTTTTGACGGTCACCGTGATCGATGATGGATGTCCACCTTTGTCTAACACTTACACTTACCAAATTGACGTAAGTTGTGGAATACCTCCCCCTTATGATTGTCCTGCGATAATGGCCAATTATGGAGATAGTTGTGATGACAACGATCCTAATACATCCAACGATGTGATTAATTCGGATTGTGATTGCGTAGGCACAACTATAGG
>CALLVY010000561.1 GCA_938015925.1 uncultured Saprospiraceae bacterium | reverse complement strand
CTCCATGATCACCGCTATCGTTTTCATCATACCCTTTCTGGATCATAGGAATAGCTTCCTCCAAGGAATAAGCCCAAGCTTGACAAATAACCAAATCATCACCTGTAACGCCCTCATACAATTTTAATTTACTAGCGATTATCTGATCGCATTTTTTGCTTAATTCTAATACTGGATTGCTTTTTTTGCTTAATGCCAATGCTGTTTTGCTTTTTAATGTATAGTTCATGGATAATAGATTTTTTAAAAAGCAAAGCGACCAACATCAGGTCGCTTTGCACAATGCACATTTGAATACCTTACTTCTCAGTCAAGGTTTTGACTTGTATTGCGGTCTTTATCAGACCTGTATAGGCGTTCACTAGCTGTACGGTGGTTTGAGCAGCAGCGATGTTCTCTTTACTTGGTGAATCCTGAATCTTTTCAAGTTGTTTTTTCAAGGTATCGCTCATATTAGCTAATGGACTATCACCAGGGAACAAAGACTCGAAGGTGCTCTTTTTGGGTTCTTGTGGAATAAGCACTGCTTGATTTTTGGAAGCCATTGGCTTTGATGGCAATAAGGAAGGTTTAGTCGCAATAACCTCCTCCTGAGCAACAGTTAAACAGGTGCTAATAAAATCCTTCAATTCTTTCTCCCCCACTAAAAGAAATTTCTTTCTATCGGTCGTAACTTGAACGGTCTGCGCATTCTGACCAATAAATTCAAAATCTTCAAAAGAGTAAATTTTAGTATTAAACATCCACTCTTTGCCCATCATATTGTTTAGCTTGGATAGAGCAATTCTATGTGTTTGTTCTAAGCCCTTTGTTTGTATCTTTAACTCTTGACTTCTCTGTTCTCTTGATTTTACTTTTGCTTTTGATTTCACGGTTGATAAGCATTTTTTGCCGTTGTATTTCTAATAGGTCCGGCATGGTTAATAATTTTTTTCTTAATTCAGGATTATTCATAGCCATCCTGCCAGCTACGTACTTGTCAGATAGACTTCTGATACTATTCGCTGCTTTTTCTCTATCCCTATTACGATCTAAATTTTCAGTATTTGAAATGCACTCCAAATTGCTGATATCACAATTCAATGCATCTTTATCCTTGAAAACAATCAAATGATCTTTTGGAATAGGTCCGTTTGCATCTTCCCAAACAATGCGATGCAATAACTTCCAGTTTCCTTCTGAGATTCTAATGTACTTGTATTGATAACCGCTGCTATCTTTTCTGATACTCACGGCATTGTCATGCTTTGTGTTATGAGGCTTATTTCCTTTCTTGAACATGGTAGCAGAAACTTTTGCATAAGTCTCCACAGACATTTTCTTTCCTTTATTGAAAGGGATTTGTCCTTTACCGTATCTGCCATGATTGAATAAGCACTTTATCCCTAATTTATTGGACCTGTTTTGTACGGCTGGTTTAGTCCTATTGAATCCCCATGTTCGAAGGATTGAAACCATACCACTCAAGCCTTCAAATGGATAATACTCTCTCATTAGCCAATCCTCGTAATTGGTCCACCTTTTTACAGGCCCTTTAACTCCTAGCACTCCTGCTTGCTTGCAGATGGAATCCATAGTCCGCTGATACCCTACAGTTTTCAAAGCTTTCTGTGTGGCCTTCCAGCCTCTATTGGGATAGACATTGCGAACTATAAGTCGCTCTTCTTCACAATATGGATTATGGCTCATATCGCAATATCTTGTTGGTGCTCCTCTGGTAAGATCACCCTTCCAATCGATCGATCCACTGGCCTACCATTTAAAATATAATTTGCTACTGGACTCAATCCAGACTCCTGCTCTAGTGGATGGCGTTGGAAATAGGCTTTAGGATTTTCTTCCAATTCCTTCATTTTTGCAAATAGCACCTTCATCTGATTGGAATGAAAGTCCACCTCCGCTTTCGATTGGTTGAATTTTTTCTTGATAGCGCCTCTCTCCTTATCTATTTTCTGCGATAGCAAGTCTTCTGGCATGATTACCTTACGGTTATTATTTCGTAGCTTAAAATCGCTCTTTTTGACTTGGAAGGCATAATCGAAAGTTTCAGGTAAAAACCAAAGCTCTCTAGATTGTGGAATTTCGATCAGACTGCCATTCGTATTTGGCAAAATCACGTAATTCACCTTATCTATTTTCAAAGAATATTCCTTGGTTAAGGTCGCAGGCGTTGCTGTGCTTGCGCTTGGAATGTTTTCGTCTAGTGGAAATACTGCATTCATGGTTGATATTTTATTTTAATAATTTTTGATATTGTAATTTCATGTAAGCTTCAAATCTCAATTCTTGATTGGGCTTTTGTTCCTTGAGTTTCTTGAATTCTATCTCCCAGAAGTAGCTAAAAGATTTTTTAGCCTCTTCGTAAGAAATTTCAGCAGATTGCCCTTTAGGTTCTAATTTCTTGGCTAACTCAATGATGTGATCTGGTAACTTTATTGGGTCATTTGAAGAAACTATCTCGCGCTTATGCTTGGTCTGGGAATATACTTGGGCCTGATTGAATCTCATTTCCTTGTAATTATTCAGCCATTGCAAAAGAGTCGGCACATCCAATCGATTGTAAGCAGTTCCAAAAGATCCACTGACTGCCATCTTTGAGAATTTCTTGAAATCTGCTATTGTGAAATAGTGATAGTCGTCAAAGAATACATCTACCAACAAATCAAGATCATCATCTGTCAAGGGATTGCCGACTTTGAATTGCTTGGATAGAATCAGAAATCTATTCTTTAGCCACTCTGCGCATAGTTCATCTCCCCTGTACTTTCTTAATCCGGTAATCGTAGAAGTTTTGGTAGTAAAAACGTCCGTATAGCTCTTAATTCTTAGTTGCTTGTAAGTAGCTGCATTCACCTGGTAAGCCATAAGCGCTTTATCTTCTTCATACTTACCTAATCCTTGCAGTTTATTTGCAATCTCTAAGCACTTACTAGCATCTGGCAGATTAGAGACTACTTCCAAACATTGCTTCTCTAGCTCTCTGCTTGGCTTGGTTAATGCCTTTTGTATTTGATTTTGCATTGGCAATAATATTTGAGAATTTTTTATCGATTATAGCTGGTGATAATTGCTTGGATAAGAAATCATCCTTGTTCGCTTCTCGCATCAGCAATTCTAAAAAGTCAGCTTTGTTTTTTTCTGTCGGTGCCTTATCGGATTCTTGCTGTAGCGAATTGATCATGGTTCGTTCCAATCCAAGCAAATCCGATTCGTAAAATTTTGGTGGCTGATAATTGACTCCCTTTAGCTCTAAAAAAACCGCTTTCCATTTCTGATCTAGCTCCTGGTTTGCTTTTTCTTTTTTCGCGGAACTTTTTTCTTTTTTTAAATCTTGCTTTTTAAGCCAGTAATAGAAGTTGTTTTTCGCTTTTCCCCAATTATCGTGAAGTTGTGATAAACCAATTTTTTCAGTTATGAATTTTTCTGAAAAATCAAAAATCAATTCTTTTGAAATTTCTAAATTCTTTAGAAGAAGATTTAAGAAATTTTGATCGTTTTGAATTTGAATTTTAAAGACATCAACTTCGCTCAATTTATTTTCTGCTACTACTACGTTCAATATAATCTGGTTAATACTTAAGTGATTATTGGTTAATACTTCAATAACTTGGTTAATACTTATTGTAGCCTGACTTTCAGTAGCCTGATAGTCAGTAGCCTGAAAGTCAGTAGCCTGACTTTCAGTAGGCTGATGATCGGCATTTTTTTGCTCTAAGGAATGGTTTGATTCTATGTAAACTTTCAGATATTTCGTCTTAATTGTATACAAATTAGTGGAGTTTCTTTTGCCATCAGTAGTCCTTCTTTGCTTCTTCTCCAGAATACCTTTTTCTACAAGTAGATTTATATTTTTGGTTACCGCATCTCTCCCCAAACCTGTATATTTCTGTATAGTTGCCTTTGAAGGAAAAGCTGTCTTTTTTACACCTGCATGCTTACAGATTGCTAAAAGCACAACAGTAGCTTTAGCCCCTATTTGTGGCATTGTTTCCGTTACAAATCGATCATCAACGTTTATCATT
>CALLVY010000560.1 GCA_938015925.1 uncultured Saprospiraceae bacterium | reverse complement strand
AACTCCGGTATGGGAGGTCCTTCGTTTTTTTGGCGCCGAAGAACCCAATCATCAATTGAATAGTGAAATCGTAGGAGATGTAGAGGTTGGAAAAAATATCGTTTTAGGTGGTTATAAAGACGATAGAAAAGTATCATTGGTGGGGCCGCAAAGTAAACATTTTAAATGTACGGCTTGCCATAATGTCGTCCGCGAAGATCCCGATCTATCTAAGTCAGATCCAGAAGCGCGTTTGGAATATGCCAAAGAAAAACAAATTCCTTTTTTGCAAGGAACAACCCTTTATGGTGCCGTTAATCGCTCGAGTTTTTATAATGATGATTATGAAAAAAAATATGGTGACTTGGTAAAACCAACACGCAATGATCTCCGCGAAGCGATTCAGCTATGTGCCGTAGAATGCTCTCAAGGTCGACTGCTGAAACCAATAGAATTGGAATCGGTATTGGCTTATCTATGGACCCTGGAATTAAAAATGTCGGATTTGGTAATAGCAGATGCGACCATGCAAAAAATAGAAAAAGCCAGCAAGACACATACCGCTGGAGAAAATAATGAAGCCCTTCGAGAAATGGTTCAGTCTCACTATCTCGCAGGTTCTCCTGCTCACTTTATCGATCCACCACCCAACAGAAAAGAGGGTGCGCCTTATACTGGCCGACCTGAAAAAGGAAAAATGATCTATGACTTAAGTTGCAAGCATTGTCATGGAGAGGAACGTTACTCTTTTTATAGCATCGATGATGCTAAGATGAGTTACAAACATTTAGCGCGACATGCGACCAAATACACGCGCTATTCGATTTACCAAGTAGCTCGCTATGGGACGAGTCCGATACCCGGCAAACGGGCCTATATGCCAACTTATCCGGTGGAGAGAATGAATGAACAACAGTTGGAAGATTTGCGTGCTTACCTAGAACAAGAAGCTAGTCGTTAATTTCAAAACCATACTTTTTCCAATCCTCCTCATTGTCAATGTCTGACAAAGGTTCTAGCAATGCATAGGCTTGTCCGAGCTGTTTAATCTTTCGAATGGTTTCTGAACAAACCGTGTCTGTACTCCAATTGATATTCTCAAATAGGCTAGGAGAATAATGATTCATTCCCAAAAGATAATATCCCCCATCCATCGCTGGACCAATAACAAAAGGAACTTCCTCTAACTGTTGAAATGCTTGTTCAATGATTGCAGGACTAAGGCTGGCACAGTCACTTCCGATGATGATGGCTTTGTCGCGTTGCTCCAGGGTAGCGGAGAAAGCTTGTTCTATGCGTTGGCCGAGATCGTTACCATGTTGAACGTGTTTGGAAAAATAAACCTCTGACCATTCGTCATGGTATTCAATATGCTTGCTGTAGAAAACATGACGTTGCGCATCAACTTCCAGGGCAATCTCTCGAGTATGCTTGACTAGGGCATGATAAATTTTCAAGGCTTGGTCATCTCCAACGGTTTTGGCCAGACGGGTTTTTACTTGTCCCTTTTCGGCGTTTTTGATGAAAATGATTAGGGCTTTATTGGATGAATTTTCGATGGTATCTATTTTTATTGATTCTTTGACCACGGAATTTGTCAAAGAACGGTTTATTTTTAAAACAACTTCCAGCATTAAACACACTTTTAGGCGCTGGAATTGTACGAAGTCCCTTAAAGTGTACTAAATCAAGGTAAAGATAATTTTTTTTAGGAACCTAGAAAGTTGGGTTTAGGTCAACTCTACGACTTGATACTGGAAAGCCCGTTCTTACTTTGACCTTCCTAAGCTTGTGGCATTTTACCTGAAATAAAAAAGATCCAGTAAGCACTTAGGCTGCTGGATCTTTTAGGAAAGTAAGTACTTGTTTTATTTCTTTTTGTTTTTATACAAATCTTCTTCATCCACTACTTTTACTTCATCCCCTTCTTCTAGTTTTTTTGAAACCGCAGAATAAGGCCCCGTGATCACTTGGTCGCCTACTTCCAAACCATTAAGTACCTGAATGTAACTATCATCCTGAATACCTGTTTTTACCTCTAGCATTGCGACGGTATCTGCTCGGATAACAAAGACAACTTCTTTGACCAAATCTTCTTTTTTAGTATTTACCTTCCGGGCATTAGATGCTTTTTTCTTTTCCCCTTTTTTCTTTTTTTCTTTTTCTTCTCTGGTCGTCACTGCCTGGATGGGGACACTAAGTGCTTCTGCTTCAACGCGAGTGGTAATTTCTACTGAAGCAGACATTCCTGGTCGGAAGGGGTAGGGTTTTGTTTTGCTAATAAGGTCTTGATAAGATGCAGGGTCGACACTTATTTTTACCACAAAATTGGTAACCTGGTCGGTCGTCAGACTCCCTGCACTACTTGCAGAATTGGCAATTTGAGTAACCTTCCCAATGAACTTCCGCCCGATATAAGCATCTACTTCGATTTCTACCTCATCGTTTAAAGAAACGCGGAGTACATCATTTTCACTAACATCTACCTGAACTTCCATCGCATTGAGATTGGCAATACGCATGATCTCTGTTCCAGCCATTTGAGCCGTTCCAACTACTCGTTCTCCCAATTCTATATTGAGTTGAGAAACGATCCCATTATGCGGAGCGTAAATGGAAGTACGACTCAGATTAGTTTTCATTTCCTTAAGAGAAGCCTCCATACTTTTTACGGTAAAGCCTGCGGCGTTGGCACTTTCGATGGCCGAGGTTTTACTGGCTTTGGCAGACTCTAAATTGGCTTTCGCCGATTTGAGATTACCTTCCAAAGATTGCAAACTAGAGAGGGATTGATCAAAGTCGGCTTGTGAAATTACACCATCTTTAATTAAGGGAATATTTCTTTCGTGGATCGCTTTGGCATTGACGATCTGAGATTGAACACGTTCGACTTCTGCTGTGGCTTGAGCGATTTGGGCTTTGCTTTGCTCGATTCCGGCCTTTGCATTGGCTGCTTGCGCTTTGGCATTATTGACACTGGCGATACTTCTTTCAACCGCTGACTGAAAGGCATCAGGATCGACCTTTGCGAGTAATTGACCACTCACCACGGAGTCTCCTTCTTCGATCATTAATTGAACCACTTCTCCCGAAACATCAGAACTGATCTTTACTTCTGTTTCTGGATATATTTTTCCACTCGCCGCTACTCGTTCCATGATCTCTCTTTCCTCTACTTCTTCCACGGTTACTTCTTCTGCATCAGACTGTCCTCTTTTTTGAAAGACGGCATATGCCAATAATAGGAGCGTGAGCCCTGCTAGCACAAAGATTAAAGTATTTTTTTTTCGTTTGGCCATGTTGTTGAGTACTTGTTTTTTAATAAGAAATTGTTGTGCAATAGATCATTTGCCTATATGAAAACAACTTCTAAGTAAGCGATTGCTTGTTTACTTACTTAAGCTAAGTCGGATTATTTGTCTAAAGTTATTTTGTTGCCCTGGTAGAAATCTACAACTTTCAATTTGAAAAGGTAATCATATTTAGAAACAATTAAGCTTACTTTTGCTTGATCCCAATTGTTTTTAGCAGTTGTAAATTGGAAAGTATTAACCGCTCCTAATTTAAATCGTTTTTCTGTATTCTCATAAGCCAGCTTTAAAGCATCAACAGATTTTTGAGAAGCATCCAATGCTTTTTTTGCTGCTTTGGCATCTGCGATAGCTCTCTGAATATCTTGCTTTAGTCTTTGCTTGATAATGTTATTGTTCAACTCTGTTGACTTCATGTTTAGCTCCGCTCGTTCCATTGCGATGTCGGTCTGGCTATTATTATAAATCGGAATGCTAAGGCTAAGACCGACTTGTTGTCCAAAGTTTTCTCCGATTTGGTCGAAGTATCTTTGGGTAAAAAATTCTGGTGGAGTGAGTAATTCCTGAAACCGAACATCCACAAGATTAGGGCCGATTTGAACTTGAGTCGCGTCACCAAAACCAACAACTGGATCTGTTTTATATCCGCGGGTTCCGGTATTGGTATCTGGAGCCCGAGAAGAAAAATTACTATTCAATTGAGCAAAAGCAGTAAGACTTGGCATCTTATTGGACTTGGCAATTTTGATTCCTAGTTCTGCACTTTTCATATTCAGTTCTCCGGCCTTGATACTTGGCTGAGCTGTCAACGCTTTTTCATAAATACTTTTCAACTTAAAAGTCTCTACCGTATTGTCTTCAGGAAAATCCATAGCCGGACGTTCTATTCTCAAATTATAATCTGGCTGCAATTGTAGCAGTTGCTTTAAATTGAGTAAGCTGATCTCCAGGTCGTTTTGGCGACCCACTTGGTTTTGTTCATCTTGCGACAATTGGGCTTCGATGTCCAATCGATCACTTTCCGGGCGAGTCCCAGCTCTGATGAGTCGATTGGTTTGTTCCAACTGTGTTTGAGTCAGCGAGGTTCTGGAATTGGCATTTTCCAGTTGATCTTCATTGAACAAGACCGTCAGATAAGCAGTGGCTACACTTAGGGCAATGTCATTGGCGCTTTGATCTTGATTGGCTTGAGCTGCAGCTACATCGATCTTGCTT
>CALLVY010000559.1 GCA_938015925.1 uncultured Saprospiraceae bacterium | reverse complement strand
AAACGCTTGTGTTGAGTTTGCCGAAACACTTGTGTTGAGTTTGCCGAGGTAAGCCTTGTTTATTCTATGAACCTCCTTCGTCGGTTTATTTTATGAACCTCCTTCGTCGGTTTATCTTATGAACCTCCTTCGTCGGTTTATCTTATGAACCTCCTTCGTCGGTTTCTTCTTTTTACTTGACTTGCACACGAGATTTCCCAGAGAACCAAAAGTTTTGTGAAAAACCTCTGGAGAAGTTCCCGCTTCAGAGATTCTTTTTCTTTCGAATAAAGCAAAGTAATGAACCACCCACAAAGATTCAATCTCAGCCTCTTGGTTTCTTTTCTTTTATTGGTCCTGGTTGGCTATTCCTGTAAGAATGAGCCGCCACCTTCTCCTCATCAAAAACGCTATCAAGAAATTGCTCCTGGAGAAACGGCTATTGACAGCATTATCGTAAAAGCATCTGCGGAAGCCAACAAATTTAGAGATGAAGGACAGTACGCTAAAGCAATCGACCTCCTCAAGATCGTCAGAGAACATCCAGATTTTCAAAATGCACAAACCTCTTCTCAAGCTTTTCTTTTCCAAAGGATCAGTGTTATGTTCTTTTTGAGAGGTGATTTTTATTCCGCTAATGAATATTTAGATACAACCATTGCAAAAAGATCAATAAGCAATGCATCCAATACAGAATTGGCAGAAACTTACTATATACAATCCAATATCAAGGCTAAATTATTTTTAGGTTCCGAAGCCATGGAGAGTATTCAAAAAGCCATTCCTTTAATCGAAAAGGATGCTTCAAAAAGCATCTCAATTAAATATTTTATTCAGTTAGCTGATGCTTTTATTCTTCTCAAAGATTTTGGCGAGGCGGAATACTATTATCAAAAATGCCTAGACCTAAATAATGGAGAAGAAAATGAACAATTGTCAATGATTAAAGATAAACTTGGACATTTCCACAGATTACAAGGTCAATTTGATCAACAACTAGAGATGCATGAGCAGGCACTAAATATTTCTAAAAATCTAAATTTAGAAGGAACCAGAAATCATTTTATTCTCGAAAACAATATTAGCAATTATTACCTAAACCGTCGTTCACTAGATAAGGCGAAGGAATCTTTAGATAAAACTTTAGTAAAACTCAAAAACTCCGAAGTAGAATATTTTGACATAAAGGAAACCATTATCATGAATCTCGCTATGGTCGAAATGCTTAAGGGAAGTCCTGCCTTAGCAAAACCCTATTACGCCAAAATGCTAGACTTCGCCACCCAAGTCAACCCATCCCCCTATTCCATTTCTAAAGCCAGAGCTTACGAAGGTTTAGGAGACGTCGATGCTGGTTTAAATCAATTTGACGAAGCGATTGACCAATACCACCAAGCGATAAAAAGTCTTTGCATTGGTTTTGATTCGGATGATAGTTATGCCAATCCTTCCATCTCGGAGCATTTAGCCATCAACCAATCTGAGGTGCTAAGAATTCTTGGTTTTAAAGTGGATGCTCTTCAGGGAAAATACAAAGAAAGCAAAGACCTCAAAGCTTTAAAATCGGCCATGGGGGCTTATCGTTATTTAGATCAATTGCTGGTCAGTATGCGACAACAATTCAAAGCAGCCTCCTCTCGCTATGAATTGGTGGCGAGTAGTTTGGATATTTATGAAAAAGGAACACGAACGGCCTTGCAATTACACGAAGTCACCAATGACCCACAATATTTGACCTTGGCCTTTAACCTGAGTACTAAAAACAAAGCGATTGTTTTGCAAGAAGGATTGCAAGATGAGCAGGCTAAATTTGTAGGTATTCCTGCAAAGGTTTTGGCACAGGAAAACATCTTAAAAAAAGAACGTTTTTTGCTGGAAGCAGACATCATAGAAATAGAAAATAGCGCCGATAAAAAAGGTTTAAAAGCAAAACGTAACCGAAGATTTGAGGTCATCCGGGAATATGAAAAACTGATCGCTCAACTGGAAAAAGATTATCCAAAATACCACGAATTAAAACATCAAAACATTGACCTTATTGATCCTCAGGAAATCATCGCACAGCTTCCTGAAGCAACGGCGCTCCTCGACTTCTTTGTTGGTCAGCAAAATATTTATGTCTTTAGTCTTTCCAAAATCGGACTGCGTCATTATACCTTGGCTAGACCTAAAAAACTCAATACGCTATGTACTTCCTTTCGAACCATTTTCCAGAACAATGAGACCCCACCGACTGGACAAGAGTTTTCTGACATCGCCTATACTTTATACCAAACACTTTTGGAAAAACCTTTAGCCGATTTAAAGCAAACAAATATCAATCGACTGATCATCATTCCTGATGATTATCTCTTGCAAATTTCTTTCGATGGATTGTTGACTCATCCGCTCGACCCAGAGATCGATGCCGTCCAATGGGCCAGCAGTGATATCCCTTATTTGCTCCGCCAATACGCCATTAGCTATGGCTATTCCAACCGATTACTTTTTGATAAACAAGCGGTCAAACGGGTCAAAAAATCCTTACAAGAATTTGTCGGTTTTGGATTAGAATATGATGATTATACTTTGGCAGGAATCAGCGAAATTGCCAAACTAGAGGTCGATACAACTGGCGGTACCAGGGGAATGGGAAAACTGCTGCACTCCATCGAGGAAGTCACCAAAATCAAAGAAATCATTGGGGATGGAAGTCTTTATACCCGCACTGGCGCCACCAAGGAAGTATTCATAAAAAAAGCCCCTTCTGCGAATATTTTGCACCTTGCGATGCACGGCTTTGAAACCAGCGACAGTCCGCTCAATGCTGGATTGATTTTTACTCGTAAAAAAGGAGACGACAATTTTATGCTCAAAGCGGCAGACCTCTACGCCATGTCTATCCCCGCAGAAATGACCGTACTCAGTGCCTGCAATACCGCCACTGGTGCCGTGCAAAAAGGAGAAGGGGTTCGCTCTTTAGCCAGAGCTTTTAAATATGCGGGCTGCAACAGTCTCGTTGCTTCCCTTTGGAGTATTTCGGATCACACCACCAAAAAAATCATGATTGATTTTTACACGCATCTTAAAAATGGAGACACCAAGGATGTAGCCTTGCAAAAAGCAAAATTAAACTATCTGCAAACTGCTGCTCCTTCGCAAAGCATGCCTTTTTACTGGACCAACCTGATTAGTATTGGAGACATGCAAGCTTTGGATTTTGATAAAAAAGGGAACTCTTGGTTTTAAGAGTTTCTTTACTCGCATTATGCCTAATCTTTTCTAAAACTCAATTTAGTAGGGTTTAAAAAGGCAGTCCTAAATTGAATTCTACGGTCTTACTTAAAAATAGCTAAGCCATTATTTTTCGATAATGTCTTAGCTATTTATTTTTAACCGCTCGTCCAAAAAAGAGACCTTCTTCCTTCCAAATAATTTCGTTTCCCCCTCCTCTTTCTTATCAGGACTTAGTTAGTATAAGATTTTTTTCAAAAAAAATTGTCACACCTTCAAAAGCTAAAGTCATTATATAAGTAGGTGATCAAAATAATAAGAAGAAACCTCTTGATACAAAACCCGAACTAGCCCCCTCCTTCGCAACAAATAAGTTTCTAAAAAAATCAAACTCAAATATTCTATTAACCAGGATAAGACCATCTGTCTTATCCCTGAAAATCATTTTGGCCAAAAATACATTTCTACCAAAGCGACCGAACTAAAGCAGGCGATTTTCCTGAAAAGCCTTTAATAGAGTAAGGAATCAACTAAAACCTTCAATCATGAAAAGAGTAAAATTACTCACTCGTTCCCTCTTCCTCTTGGCGAGTATCCTTTTCGTTTCCCTTGGCAACCTCCATGCTCAGGCCAATGAAACAGGATTTCAATGTCCTTCTGAATCGCATTTTTATGATAACGACAATGCCCTCAAAAAAAACAATGGATACAATTGTTTTGATGATGTAGATAAGAGTTGTTCCTATTTTCCACCCAAGGTACTTAAACTGGCGATCTATTACATTGACGATTCTCAAGACGATTGTCCAAAGAATTTCCCTCCAGGTTTAGGGGATATGTTTGCGGAGCAAGTGGTAGCCATAGCTAATGCTAAGCTGGCTAATAATCAACCACCTTCGCATCCCGGTGTCCCCAATCAGCAAGTCCCCGACATCAATATTCAATATGAAATTGTAAGTATCAATTACATCCAACAAACCAATTGGTGTCATCCTGGCATTAGCTTTCCTGCTGGCGATCCTAATGCAATTGATGTCTACTTTACGGAGCAATGTTCAGACTGGAGCAGTGGAACCTGTAGTAATTGTCCAGGAGGAACGTGCTGTATTGCTGGAGATGGAGTAACCATCAGAAGAAGTTGGTATCGTTATACTTGTGGCAGTTATCATTGTGATGACCCCGTCGAACAACGTGCAGATATCCTCATCCACGAAATAGGTCACTTACTAGGCCTTGATCATGTTTTTGATCCTGATGGTTGTGACGATACCGTAGGATCTGGCGGAGGTACTTTCGATACCAATAATTTTATGGACTGGAATGCTTGTGACCACAGTTCTTTTACTTGCTGCCAAGTAGAACGAATGCACGCCAATGCCGAAGGACAACCGTTTACTTGTTCGGATGCAGTGGGCTGCGAAGCAGACTTCGAGATTGAAGAAAACAATTGTAAATATACTTTCACAAGTACGAGCACAGCAAGTACTGGTGGTAGTATCGTTTCTTGGGATTGGTGTGTGCAAAATGTAGAAACAGAAGAAACAGAATTTTTATCTGGTGAAACAGTTATGTACACTCCAGAAGAAGATGGAACTTATGAAGTTTGTTTATGTACAGAAGATAGCAATGGATGCGAGGATGTCGTTTGTAAAACTTTTACGGCCGAACAATGTGATCCTTGTCTTGATCCTAAAAACATCCCGCCGCCAGTATTCGATACTTATTATTTAAGATGTCTTAATTTCTCCAGCACTTGCTTCTGGGCTAGTGTACCTAGTGGACTGACCGTTAGTGCTCCCGTTTGTATCAGTGGTTGTCCTCCAGCATCAGTTAGTTCAAATGGCCCTGTAACTGGCCCTGGTTTTATTCAATTCTGTATCAACGGCGTTTTCGACCCGACCACTATTTGGTTGAGCTATACCGTAAGCAATGAACTAGGTTGCAAGAAAAAATATAGAATCAGAGTTCAATTTGTCACTGAAATAGAAGGGAAACCTTGTATTCAAAAATTCGACAAAAACGGCGAGGGGGAACGTTTCTTAAAGGGTTCTGAAAATGGAATAAAACTATTCCCTAATCCGAGCAATGGAGAAGTCAACTTACAATTTTCTGAAAGCATTCCCAATACCCTTCTTGAAGTCAGAAATGCTAACGGAGAAGTAATGCTCCAGCAAGCTGATCTGGAAGGAATAGGAACTCAGCAAATCGATTTAAACAACTTTCCTCCAGGTATCTATTTCTTTACTTTGAAAAAGGATGGAGAGACCTACTTTTATGAAAAAGTGATAAAACATTAAACGATAAAAATCTAAAAAAAATTAAAGATTGTATTTGCTGTCTTGGAAGCTACTTCAACTTGGAGTAGCTTTCTTTTTTTCCTCTGCTCAGACATTGGTTTTATGCACAAAAAGAGGGCGCTAACTTTCGTTAGCACCCTATATAAAATAGTCTAAACTTTTAAGACCATACTAAAACTAAAATCAATTTTGCTTTAAGACCACAACTTTCTGTTGGTCCATTAATGCTCCATCTTTGTACACGCCAAGGAAGTACATTCCATCAGCCAATTCAGAAGTATTAATCTGTACATTACCGATCGCATTGAGGCTAGTTGAACGGTGAACCAATTGGCCACTAACACTTAGCATTTTCAATTCGACGATGCCTTCTTCTGGCATTTCGTAACGGACATTGATGTAAGAAGACGATGGGTTTGGTGCAACTTGTAAACTAACATCAGAGATCCTGTTGATCTCCTTAGTTCTAAATGCTGCTTCCGTTTCCGAAGCGGCTTTTTTACAAGCTGGTCGTTTCATACAGACTTTCGTCCAACATACTTCATCTCCATCATAAGAGATGACCCAGAAGCATAAAGGACTATTAAACTGCGGCATATCTACAACGGTACCAGTTATTTGATAAGAATATCCAGATGCATTCACATTTAGATTAGTCACATGGTTTTCTGATTCGCCAGCAAATGGGATCAAGTAGGCGGCAGCATTAAACAAATGACTGTTAAAAGTAATGTCAAATTCATAAACCAAATTACCCAAAAAGTCTACAGAAGGGGTCGCACATTTCAAGGTCGCAGTCTTAATGGTTACATCTTTACAAGGCTGTTGATATTTATCACATTCTGGATAAGAAATATCAAAGTCCCAACAACATTTTTCTTCTGTTAGCGGATCAAAACCACATACGGTAAAGCAATCAGAAGAAGCATTAGTTGGTGCAGAAATCATCCCTTGGAATAGGGTTGAAGCATTACTCGGTAAAGTGCTGGTGTTACTTGTAATAATGGCATCCGTGGAAGTACATGGGAACCAAACCAGGTTCGTCAAAGTATTTCCATAGTTGGTAGCCGCAACCGAGAAGTCATAATAGTTAACATCTTGGTATTGGAAAATACAATCCAATTTTGGTTTTTCCCATTTGACATTACAAGGATCGCCAGTACAATCTGGAAATTCTGGTACAAATAATTTGAAGTCACAAAGGAGGCCATTGGCACCCGCTGCCTGGAAATAAATAACCGCATTCGATTGACCTGGATACAAAACAAAAGTACCCGTCACTGTGGTATTCGCTCCACCACCAGCAATACTAGTTGGGGAAATCGAAGTAATAACTCCTTGTGAAGAAACTCCGTTCAAACCAGTCAATGGTGCATAGTAATTCGTAACAGTAGTAGAGAAGGAATAAATAGTTCCACCCGTTACTGGATCCAAACCAATACATTCCAATTCTAAAGGACGAACCTCGAATTTACAATCACATTCTTCACCAATCGTGATATGGATAAAATCGGAAGTATTGCTACAACCAAAGGCATCCGTTACCACCACATAGTAAATACCACTAGTACTAATGAGCTGCTGGAGGTTAGCTCCTAAATAAACATCAGATGGAGTATCTACCATATACCAAGCATAAGAATAACCAAATCCTTCTGGGGCAGTCCAATGTAAAGGCTCTGGATAGCAATAGCAACCAACGGCTACATCTGCCATGTCTGGTCCTTCTCCTAAATCAACTGTTGCTGATTCAGAACATCCTTGATCGGTGTAAGCCGTTACTTCTACGGTTCCACCTCCCAAAGCAATTGTAGTTGGTCCGGTATCTCCGGTACTCCATACATAATCTACAGAAGCTGGAGAAATTACAGAAGCGGTAAGCGTTGCAGGTACACAGTTTGGACCGACGTTGGAAATAGCCAATCCTTGTGGACCATCGTGTACGATAGATGTAGAAACGGTAGAGACATCAGAACAGCCAGTCAACAAATCAGTCAGTGTCAACTGAGCGGTATAAGTACCCGCGGCAGTTGCAATAAAACTAACGTTTGGAGCACTTGAACTCGTAGGGCCAGATGGGCCAGTCAAAGTCCAGCTATAGCTATATCCACCGCCTTGATTTCCATTCCATCCGATTTCGTCATCTATACAATAATCATCTTGGCTTAATATAAAAGCAACAGGATTAGGAATAATGATAACGCTTTCAATGTCAGAACGGGCAGTACAACCGTTGGCATCAGAAACGACAACAACATAGTCTCCTGACGTACCTAAAGCAGCACTATTCGGACCTGTTCCATGAGTCGTACTCATGTCCGCAGAGAACCAAGAATAATTATAGCCAGGAGTACCTCCTGTCGCATTTGCAGAAAGTACAAATGGTGGAGTGGTACAAGCAGGATTAGCAGGAGCGGTGATATTTACAGATCCTACCGGAGGATTGATATTAACCGTTTGAGAGCTAGTAGCGATACATCCAAAATCATCAGTAACCGTTAAAGTTACGATGCGACTAGTTGGAGGTGCAAGGTAACTACGTTGAGTACTTGGAATTAGATTACTTCCAGTAAGGTCTCCAAAATTCCAATTTGCCGTTGCGATATTAGGCAAAGAACCAGGAGCAATATTGAAGGTAATCGGAGTACCAGAACAAGCTGGTGCATCGGTTGTAAACGCAGAGGTAATTGGAGTAGGTACATTAATATTATAGTTGACAGAACAAGAAGTACTACCATCTGATACCATCAGTGTTACATTACCAGAAGGCATACCAGGAACAAAAGGATTTTGCAAACCACTACCTCCTCCTGGATAAGTCCAAGAATAAGACAAAGTAGTACCTGGCAAGTAATCCGTTTGATCAATCAATTGGACATCCATAGAGTTTCCTCCTGCAGAACAGCTATACTCTGCAATAAAATCAGGTACAAAATAAACAATGACTTGGTAGGTCTTCGAACATTTCTGAGCACCACTATATCCCGTTAGAGTGACAAAGTAATAACCAGAGTGATCGTACTCATAAGAAACATTCAAGCCTGAACCAGAACTAGTTCCTGCTCCACCATAAGACCAAGTAGGACTCGACCATCCAGATAGAGTTCCATTAAAGTTAAAGGTGTTACAACTTGTTTGGCTAATTGTAAAGTCTACACCAGAACAAGCTCCTGGAGGAGGAGTACAAGGATAAACTCTGTAGCTTTTTTTAGTTTGACAACCCGTTACATTATCCGTTACGATCAGCGTATAAGTCCCAGGACTATTAACGGTATAAGTTGCAGAAGCAGGACCACTTACCCATTGGTAAGAATAAGTACCACCACCACCTGGTGCATTTTGTACGGAACCAACTAAAGTAGTGGCACTACCTGTTGGACAAGGAGCATTACCATTAGTCGCAGTAATATTAACTAAAGGTGCAGGTTTGATATTTATCAATTGAGATGCAGTAATTGTTGTTGGACAAGATCCACCGCTAATGGTAGCGGTAACAGAAACAAGTTGGGTTCCAATAGTAGCGAACATATGATTTATACTACTTGAAGATCCTGTAGTTGTTACTGGAGGACCAGTCACAAAGTTCCAAGTCCAAGTGGTCGATGATCCACCAGGAACAAAACTTAAAGCAGCAGACAATGCCGTTCCGATTGGTTGCTCATTCTGACAA
>CALLVY010000558.1 GCA_938015925.1 uncultured Saprospiraceae bacterium | reverse complement strand
GCCTTCATCTTCTACCTGTATCAGCAGCTCTTGTCCTTTGGCTTCCATACTGAGTTTTATCCGTCCTCCATCCGGAGAATACTTCAAGGCATTGGTCAATAAATTGGTGACGATGGTTTTTATTTTTTCAAAGTCTTGTTGTATGGGAAGACTCTCTGGGTAAATGTCTATTACCCAATGGATGTTTTTGGCCGCGACACTTCCTTTTAAATTAATAAATAAATCTCGAAGGGTTTGTGCAATATCGCCAGTGCCTTTATGCAGGTTTACGGCATTCGCTTCGAGTCTTTTCCAATCGAGTAATTGGTTGATTTGATGCAAAAGGTCTTCTGCGTTTTTGTGGAGGCTTTGGGAATAATCTTTGGCTTTTTCGCTGAGATCCGTTTTTTGCAGTTGATCAATTTTTCCGACAATCAAAGTCAAAGGCGTACGCAATTCATGAGTTACTGCGGTAAGTAATCGCTCGCGTACTTTTTGTACTTCCTTTTCTTTTTCCGACAAGAGTAAAACTTGTTTCTTGCGAATAGACTGACGGTAAATCCAAAAGCCAAGAGCACCCAGACTTAACAAAAATAAACTGCACAGTAAAACGATCCAGTTTCTGAATTTAGATTTTTGCAGCATTTTTTCGTATTCTAATTCTTTGATCTTTTGTTGTTTGCCGAGTTTCTCAAACTTATCTTTGGCTTCAATATTTTTTTCGTCAATTTGTTTTCTCAAAGTCGTATCCAAAAGATTGGCTCTTTCTTGAGAATAGGTAAAGGCTTCTCGAAAATCATTATTGATTTGGCTCAAGCGAATTAATTTTTCCAAAACAACTAAGCTTGCATTGATACTTCCTGTGGCGGTAGCATTTTCATAAGACTCTTGAAAAAGCGTTTCTGCTAATTCATAATTGCCCAATTCCATATGAATTTGTCCCAGCTTGGTAATTCCCAAATGGTAATTGACATGTTCTATGGCTTTCATCCGAGGCAATAGTTTTTCCAAAACGACTTTGGCGTCTTCAAATCGTTCGAGGATAATTAAATCTACTACAGTACAAAACTCTGAGCGAATGATGTAGGTCTCCTTCTTTTGTTGTTCAAAAATCTTTTTTGATTTTTGGTAATACTCCAATGCTTTTTCAGAATCTTTTAATTCTGAATGGATGACTCCAATTTGATTGTAGCATTTTCCTATACGGACAGTATCTTGGGCGAGGATAAAATATTCGAGCGCCTTCTCTTGTTCGACCATCGCCTTCTCTGGTTCAAATTGCCAAAAGAATACATAGGCCATTAAGTTGTAAACCTTTCCCGTGATTCGGTTCCATTTCTTTTTATTAGTTCCATGTTCGTGAATAACCGAAAGTGCTTTTACCAGAAAAGGGGAGGCGAGTTGAGGATTTTGATCATAGAAATGAATTTCTGCTATTTGGAAATAAGTATTGGTCAATTCCAAGGGATGGGTGTTCAACTTTTCGAGTCGATCCGCATTGGCCGAAATCAAAGCCACTTTTTCCTGGGTGGATAATTCTTTGATGAGTTCCACTTCTTTTCTTAAAACTTTACTTCGTTCTGGATCCTCCAATTGAGTCACCCTGTGGAGTAGGGAATCCAAGGCCGTGTTGGACAAGGCGGGGAGGCTTGAAGCAATAAAGAGCAGGAAGAATATTGGTTGCCATCGTTTTCTCATGTACCCATTTTTGACGGAAATCGACTAGAGATGGTTTCTAAGTTAGTGATTTTTTTCAGGACTAAAGCTGGAATGTCCAGCTTTTTAAGCCTTGCTTTTTTAAAGCTTGATAATGAGTAGGCTATGTATAAGCGGGAAGTCTTATGTCGTTTTCTGAGGATTGTAGATCTCTTAATTCCTATTCAGAACCTAACAATGGAATACGTAAACAGTAAGTGAGGTTTCTATCCTTTAAAACTGATTTTTTTCCTAACTTTAGGCAAAGCCAGTCCAATCCTTGCTGTGGAGCTTTTTTTGTTTACACGATGTCTTATCAATCTGTAATTGACTTTTTAATTAGCCCTAAACGCTAAGCAAGTAGGTTGGGTTTAGTTTTAGCATTCACCAAAAAATGATTTAATAAATTTAGCAATCAAAATTATGATGAAAGGAAAAATAACTTACTTCGTATTCTTATGCCTATTTAGTACACTGATTTTAACTTGTGGAAAAGAGGATGAAACGAGTGATCCGAATAAAGACGAAATAGATGTACCAGCAGGTTATTCTTTGCTTTGGTCGGATGAATTTAATACGGCTTCGATCAATAGTTCTAACTGGCAATACGAGACGGGAGATGGAACGGCTTATGGATTATCTGCAGGTTGGGGGAATAATGAAATGCAAATTTATACAGAGAATTCGGAGAATTCAGGGATTGAAAAAGATGGAGAATTATCGGTTCTTTATATCAGTGCCTTGAGCGATGGCGCTGGAAATTTTAGCTCCGCCAAACTCACGACCAAGGATTTATTTAGCATGCGATTTGGACGAATTGATCTTAAGGCCAAGCTGCCTAAAGGGCAGGGGATTTGGCCAGCTCTTTGGATGCTCGGTGATAATATCGACGATATTAATTGGCCGGGCTGTGGGGAAATTGACATCGTAGAAATGTTAGGTCATCAACCCGATAAAATGTATTCTACTTTGCATTTTACCGATGGAGATCAGACCAAAGGAGAAATACAAGGAAGCTATGAATTGACGGGGGAGACTTTCAGTGACGACTATCATATTTTTAGTATGGATTGGACGCCGGAGAATTTGACTTTTAGTGTGGATGAAACTCAAGTTAATCAAGTTCCGATTGAAGAGGGGATGAAAGAATTTCTTAGAAGTTTTTATTTGATCCTTAATGTCGCTGTGGGGGGCAACTGGCCAGGTGATCCAGACAACAGCACTACTTTTCCGCAGACGATGTACCTGGATTATATTCGGGTTTTTGAAAAAGATGATTTCACGGCACCGGATGCGCCAGCCCTGGATATCGTAGAAGAAACCATTGGTCAATTCATTGCACCAAGTCTTGCTCAACATGCTTTAAATGATGATTTCAATGATTTGGGCAATGCCATGGTTTTGGTTTATGGCGGAGGCGGAGAACCTGTCGTAGCGACTTCCGAAATGGCCATCGACGGGGATTCCAGTTTGGTTTTTGAATTTCCTGGTGGCAGCTGGGGCGGCGGTTATATTGAACTAGCCACGCCACAAGATTTAAGTAGCTATACCAAGATTAATTTTTCCCTGCAAAAACCTGCGGCCATCAGCAATGCCGAAATAAAACTCGAAAGTCCGATGACCAATGCAGTGGTTTTTCTTACCGATTACACCGGGACGGATGTTGGCCAAGGATTTATAGAATACAGCATTCCACTTGCTGATTTTACTGGATTAGATCTCACGCAGATATCCATACCGTTTTCGATGTGGAATCCACAAGATGCTAGTGATGAATTTGTCGGAGGAATGGTTTTGATTGATAATGTTTCTTTTCTCTGATTAGCAGGAAGTTGTTTTAAAGGGACGTTTGCTAGGTAAGCATTAGATTAAGAATAAACGTCCAAGTAATAGATCAAAAGAGCAATACCATGTTTGTTCACTCGCAGGGTCAGCGTGCTAAAAAAGCTAGTACGCTGACCTAAAAGAGGCCGTCCCCACCCATTTCAAATACTTCAAAAAATCCTACCTTTAAATGAAAAAATAATGCTTAAGAAACTATTTGGCATTCTGTTGATTCTACTCTCTCTGCTTCTCTTGCTTGCGATTGTGGGACGATTACCGAGCTTGATAAGGGCCTTAATTGAGTTCTTTCTTATTTTTACTGGGAAGTTAGATGCTTATGAAATTAGTAGGGGGATCAGTCAGTTGCTTGTTTGGGTTTTGCATTTTGCTTTGATGATTTGGTTTTGGAAATCTGGGCGGAGGTGGGTGAGGGAGTAAAACCACTTACAAATAATTAGAATTAAATTATTCCGCGATTTTTTGTATTTTAGAAATATAAAAATCAGGACTAATATCCCCGCGTGCTACCTGGAGGTAGTAGCGAACAGTTGATTTTAATATTTAACAGATTTTAAAATAGGAACTGTTCGTTAGGACTTTTTAGTCGTACCCGGTTTTAAGCTCCCGACCTCTGGTAAGTATTAAAATATTCCTTATTTGATGACATTCATCTATTGAATACGACCCCAATTCAATGCTCCTAAGAATTAAATTTAGTACTGGAACCATACTACAAATATTCCCAAATACTCAACACAAATGAACCCAAAATATTTCCTTCTCTTCCTCCCATTCCTCTTCCTCGCCACCTGCAAAAAAGCCCCCTCGCCAGACACCACGCCCTTCGATCCCTCCACTCAATTCCTCCATTACAAAGTAAATGGAACAGCCGTCGAAATTCCAGCAGGAAGCATCACACATGGAATCTCCAATGGGAGATTATGGTCTAGTCCCTCCCTTGAATTGATTACAAGCATTGGATTTGTTTTTAAAAAGGATTGGGAAGTATCCGGAGAGGATTTAGAAAATCTTAAAGGCAAAAAATACGGATTTAGTGAGGACGCGGACATTCGTTCAAATATATGGATAGAAATAGAAGACCAGACTTTTTATACTTTTCAAGAAGAAAACATAGAAGGCGTACATTTTATCGAAGTCACGGAAGTCTATGAAGATCCTTTGCCTTTTGATTTGGCAAAAACTTATAGGGTGGAAGGGACTTTCAATTGTACGGTAGGGGCAGGGCTTAATGTTTATCAAATAACAGAAGGGGAATTTTCTATGATTTTTACGAGTGCCGATTGAGTGGAGATTTTCGCTTGCCCATTGCTAAGTCGGCGTAGGAGAGGAGCTTCGCTGAATGCTCTACCAAATATATATCCCCGAAGGGCTTAATTTAAAACAGATTTAAATTAGCACTAAAAATTGCGGAGAAATAGGTTCCCGCCAATGCGATCTATCGCTAGTGCGCAAAGCGAGCACTAGGCTTCCCGTTCTATACACTCGTACCTCGCCCCATAAAAATCCAAGCTTTCCCATCAAAACCCAAGCGCTTTCTCTCCACCTCCAGTCATAATCAGAGCAGCTTAAAAAATAAAATCCAAATACTATCCTTACCTTTGTCCCTTTATCGAATATAGACAAACGATTCAAAACATTCTTCATGAGTAAATCCGCTCCAATTCTAGAAAACATCCTCTATCTTTTATCCTGGCTTCTCCTAGGCGGCCTCCTCTATTACCTAGACATCTATGCTGCTGGTGCAGATAATTTCACCGAAAGTCTTTACCTCGCAGCCATTACTTTCCTGGGTTTTTTATTTTGGCTTATTTATCTGGGATCCAAGAAAAAACACTTTAAAATCTTATTCCATTTACTGCTGGTAAGTGTTTTTGTATCGAGTGTTTTTTGGGGAGCAGCAGCTTTGAGTATCTTGTTTTTCTTGGTGCCAGATCGACCTTGGAAAGGACCTGTTTTTTAGCTTGTTGACTGTCCATTTGTTCCTTATTTGCTTTGAGTTTTTCGATTATCTATTTGGGAAAATTCCTTTTTTTTTGTACCTAAGTAACGAAGATTAAAGGGAAGGTTTTGATAAATATTTTACAAAGAATTCTGTACCATAAATAAATGATTGCACTTTCTGCCCTCAACCCCGAATTGATCAACCTGGTGCTTATTTCCGTCATTATAATTACGGTAGGAAGCATTCTGAAATTTTTTCGCCAACCTTATATCATCGCTTATATTCTGGCGGGGATCTTGATTGGGGAAAATGGATTTGGGATTATTACAGATAAAGAATCCATTCGAACCATTGGAGAATTTGGTCTAATTTTATTGCTATTTTTTATTGGAATGGAAATCAGTTTGCCAGACTTTGTCAAAAATTGGAGAGTTCCGACTTTTGGAACCTTACTGCAAATATTGGGAAGTGTTTTATTGGTAGGCGTCATTGGCTGGGGATTCGATTGGAGTCTCAATCGAATTATTATACTCGGTTTTATTACAAGTTTGAGTAGTTCTGCGGTAGTCATCAAATTACTCCAAGATAACAATGAAAGTCAAACCGAGATTGGGCAAAATGTCATCAGTATATTATTGACCCAGGATATTTTGATCGTTCCGATGTTGATTTTGACTTCCTATCTTGGAGGGGCCATCCCTTCTACGGAAGAAGTGGTTTTGCAATTGATTGGCGGTGGGCTATTGATCGGCGGTATGATTTGGATTTTACGGACCAAAGAATTTTCTCTTCCCTTTAGTGATAAAATAGAAGAAGACCATGAGATGCAGGTATTTGTGGCCATTATTTTTTGTTTTGGCTTTGCGGTTTTGACGGCCTTCTTTGGAATCTCTGCGGCCTTAGGTGCTTTTGTAGGTGGGATGGTAGTGCATGCTGCCAGGTCGACCCAATGGTTTCATGAAAGTCTCCATTCTTTTCGGGTGGTTTTTGTGGCCATCTTTTTTGCATCAGTAGGAATGTTGATTGATGTTTCCTTTTTATTAGCCAACTGGAAAATAATTTCCCTTTTAATTATTGCAGTCTACCTAGGGAACCACTTTATCAATGCCGCGGTGATTCATTATTTTGGAAGAAATTGGAAACGATCTTTGTATGGAGGTGCCTTGCTTGCGCAAATTGGAGAACTGAGTTTTGTGGTAACCACCACCGCATTTCATGCTGCCATCATCTCTGATTTTGAATACCAATTGACGATCATTGTCATCTCTCTGACGCTGCTCATTAGCCCTTTCTGGATTTCGGCTACTAGAAAAATATTGAAAATAGATCAGCAAGCTATTTAAATTCTTTCTTTGCTAAGGCTTAAATTTAGCACCCGGTTCTCAAAAAACCTGGATTGAAGCTTAAGGCTGCGGTCCAAGTTGACAGATTCCAAACTACTTACCAGCCCTTCTTTTCCCACCTAACAATCAAAAAAAAACTCCTTTTTTTCCACCCAAATTAAACAATCTGCTCCAAGAACTATTAACAAGGTAGCCGTCTCTACCCAAACAAATAAACGTTCACCAATATCAATCCAAATCCAACAATGAAAATAGCACTAATCGCCGTTGGCCTAATTTCCCTAGCCTTTCTCACGATACAATTTTATGCCATGAAAGCACAAAATGATATTGAATCTTACCCGTATAAAGTTGAAAAAAAATACGACAAGTTTGAAGTCCGGAGCTACGAAGCGAGTTTGTTTACCTCCGTCCAATTGCCTACCAAAGTGTACGGGGAAGCATCCAGCAGAGGTTTTTCCATTTTGGCAGGATACATCTTCGGCGGCAATGAAACCAATGAAAAAATAGCCATGACTTCTCCGGTCGCTATGTCTCTGGAAGATTCGATGACCGTCATGTTTATGGTGCCCAAAAAATTTAATAAAGAAACGCTTCCGCAACCCAACGACTCCCAAATCGACTTCCGGGAGGAACCTGCCAAGACCGTTGCAGCCATCACCTTTGGCGGCTGGTCAGACGATCAGAAGATAGAAGCACACAAGGCGAAATTAATCGCCGCTTTAGAAGCCGAAGGCATTGCCTATACCAATCGCTTTTACTTCCTGGGCTACAATCCGCCTTATGAGGTGGTGAATCGTAGAAATGAAGTGATTGTGGAATTGGAAAATTGGAGCGCGGATAAAAAACCATAAGTTGTTCGCGGCAACCAAAAGATTTTCGCGGATTAAAATTGGAACAATATTACTGTAGCATTCATTCCTTAGCCGACGACAAGGTGAATATTTGCATCTACAATGCTACTGGAAAAGTGATGCACGAGCAGATTCAAAACTTACTGCAAGGAGCCAATACTGTCGAACTAAGCATGGCTACATTAAGTGCTGGAGTTTATTATGTGAAGTTTATGGTAGATGGAGAATCCTGGTATAAAAAAATGATAAAGGAATAAGAAGGGGAGAGCGCTTAGGTGGAAATAAGGTGATGCTCCCTTTAGCCAAATAAGCTGTAGGTGGATATCTACATTTAGTCTCTATCCCAAAACTCCGTAAATGAAAAGGTATTTCTGATCTCAATCGCCTCCTAATTATTCTTAACTTTAAAATTAAGATGTCTATTGATCATTACTTTACAAGATCTGGAAAGGAGAATGATTGCTGTTCGAGTACTACTGACACAAGGAGAACTTGTGTTTCGAGCTTCCGCATAATAACTACCGACCGAAGCGGGAGTATAACTTGTATTTCCACTCAACAGCAAAACACCACCCGAAGCGGCATCGTACCAATCGACCGTTTCTCCCGAGTTTACACTAGCCGTTAGCGTAGGTATAGCAGCAGTACTACAAATCGTTTGACTGCTTGTACTCGTCGGGGCATTTGGACTACTGCCGACAATCACCACTACCGAATTGCTATGGGATACAGAACCATTGGTCGCTTCAAGGGTATAAGTGTAAGTTCCTGCAATTAAACTCGAAACCGTAGGATTTTCTAAGGTCGAACTAAAAGTATAACTTCCCGGTCCCGTCGCTGACCAGATAAAGCTAGCACTTGAACTTCCTAAGCCGGCCACATTCGCAAAAAGATTTAGAAGGGTGCCTTCACAAATAGGGCCATTAGAACTTGGAGAAACATTTAGACTTCCGCCTGCATTATTAAGTTGAGTAAAAGAATAATCCGCTCCTGCTCCACCATTACAAGTAGAATAAATGGTTGATCCGATTATTATTCGCTTTGCGGCACTACAAGGATTGGAAGTATCCAGGCTACCTCCAGATTCTATAATAACGGCTGCACCCGCAGGGAATGACAAGCTGACATTTGAGGTCCAGGAAGCAAAACCGCCATTGGCGATGGTAAATTGTAGGGTATTAAAACTTGATGTTCCACCCACTAACAATTCATCAGTCGCTCCTGTACCATCTCCGATAGTGAGCGAATTAAAAGGATTGGGTACATTACTGGAAATGGTGACAGAATTTCCACCTTCTATGGATACATCATTGGTACCTGCCGCTTGACCAGGGTAATTTGTTGCAGCCCCCCATGATGTTCCATTATAGACTTGCCAGACCGATAAGGTAGTCCAATTTCCTGAATTGACAGAGCGGTAATCATTTACAGATTGTGCGGTTGATTCTGTAAGTAAAAACAAAGACACGACAGTGGCTAGGAGGGCCTGTATGGTTCTTGTTTTGATCATGAAGTGTTTGTCACTGCTTATAAAACCATTGGTACTTCCTTAGTCCTTTTGTGCAAGTAGCAATCAGATTTTAAACAAGCAATTTGGTTTATTCAATGAGTTTTAGATTGGGGCTCTTATAATTTTTGCCCATTTTTTTATGAAGTAGTTTTTAAACAACTTCTATCTAAAAAAAAGTAAATATTTCAACAAATAACACAGTCATTAATTTTTGTTCTTCCCAGAGGATTGGGAAGAAATACGAGTAAGTTACAAAACCAATTGTTGCTTAGCTCTTAAATAGAATACGCGGGAATTTAATGTTTGTTGCCTTTTTTAAGAGAATAGACAAATTCCCATCGATACCTTTCGATCTAATTCCTTCCACCAAATCCAAACAAAAACATGAGTCATCCCGAATTTTCGATAATCGAAAATTCGGGATTTTTCACGTTTGATTTCGCGAAAAAAGGAGTGGGAGGCCAGACAAGATACTGTCTGACTAAGAACGAAGAGAACTCCGCAGGAGGGAATGTCCAGTGGACATTCATCGTAGTGAACCGCTAGCGGATGGGCAGCCTTATCTTGTCTAGCGTTTTTCAAAACATATCCCGTC
>CALLVY010000557.1 GCA_938015925.1 uncultured Saprospiraceae bacterium | reverse complement strand
CCAGTTTGTACAAAAACGCCTCGGTCTTAGTGATGACCAAGTGTATAATAATATTCAGAAATACGGAAATACCACAGCGGCTTCTGTACCCATCGCACTCTGCGAAGCTTGGGAACAAGGCAAGGTGAAAGAGGGAGACCTCGTTTGTTTGGCTGCTTTTGGAAGTGGCTTTACTTGGGGATCGGCTTTGATTCGCTGGTAGGATTTTCTCTTTTACTTTATGCTAAAAGAATCCCTATTGGATTCTGCAAGAATAGCCTCATATTTTGTCTGGGGCTATTTTTGTTTTAGCTTAAAGGAATGATTAAACAACATCTTCTGAGCGATCCATCAAACGATCCATATTCACCACCACCTCAGTCGACTCAAAACGCAATAAAGCCCGAATCATCCAACGCGTACTCCTCAACTTTGGTTGGCGAATTAATTTCCCTAAAACGACCGCACCCTGATCCGCCGCTAAAATAAAACCTCCCCAATTATCGGGAGAAACCGGCGCCAAAAGATTAGCCAAATTCCAAGCATGATCTCGCGCTTTCTCCAAACTAAAAGTCGCAAATTGTTCGTCCTTCCCTCCCGCCAATTGATCGATCCAGGCAAAAAATAAAGACACTTTTGCCAAGCGATCTTGCATGGTACCAATGAGCGAAAAAAGAATGTCATTGATTTTAAAGAAGTCATTTTTTAAACCAAGGATCTCATCCTCAGGTGCAATGGTAGCGGCAGCAATCCCTAGGTCGAGATTGATGTGTGCATTCATACCCAGAAATAAATGTTGTAAGACCAATACGTTTTTTTGCTCCGCTGCATCAAAGGCCAACATCCAGGAACGACTTGGATTCTCCCCAGCCTGGAATCGCTGATAAGCTTCCAAATAGCGATTGGCAAAGACCACATCGAGTTTTTCCATCCTCGGACCATCTTCAAAAAAGCCATCGGCAATGCCTTTTTTTACCGCAAGGGTGACCTCGCGATAAAGAATAGCAAAATAGCCAAGACGGCTTTGATCTACTTTGGATTGGGTAATGATGCGGTCGAGTTGGAAGAGTACTTCGTCTATGGTTTTGGGGAGTATCATGGCGTCGAAATTGGAAAAAGAATATTACCCAATAAAGTTTATTGCTCTATTAGGCTTCCAAAAGATACTAAGAAAAAAATTAGCGAACATACTCCATACAATCATTTCGCATTTTAGGAGCATTGGGATTGTTTAAATCCAGTTGTAAATACAAATCGACCATACTCGTACCTGGGAATTTTTTAGAAGGAGGGAGGTAATGAAAAGATAAAGTCTGATCTGGAGTTTTCATCTCAATAAGAAATGCTTTTTTCTCACCGGCTAATTTTTCTTTAGGCAAGTAGTCGTATTCTACAATGTCCTTTACCTCAAAAGTAGCGGCGATTTCTTTTACGGGTCTACGCGGATGTTCATGAGCGCGTAAAGTTTCTGTCCAAACTTTTCCCTTAAACAATGGAAAAGACAACAAAGGCATATAGATTTTTAATTCATCGCCATTGGCTGAGATAAATCCATCAATAGCCAAATCCGTTCGACGCACCTGAATCGTATAAGCAACCTGCGGTTGATCCTTGAGAGAAACCGCCAGGTGATAATGCGTGGGGGTGATTTTACTGACCTTAGAGACATAGGTAGCCAGAACCTCTTCTGCTTGATAATCCAAAGCATATTGCTGGCTTAACCAATAGGTTTGTTCTGTAAATTCTGGCGCACTTTCTAACTTTAGATTCTTCAGTCCACCACAAGCGGCTAGTAATACGAGTAAAAATAAAAACGAATATTTTTTCATTAAACTTGTTTGAAAATAGATAAAGAATAGAGGAAGACTTAGGTTAATAAGAAGTAAAAAAATAGGGTCTACCTTCAAGGTAGGCCCTATTTCTAAATAGAATTTTTTAATAAACAAAAACCTGCAAAACCCCATCATTATTCCCAACCAAAAGTCCTTTCTTACCATTGGCCAATTGAATGCTTTTGACATCTCTGGCCTCCTTGCTCGCCCAAAGACCGATGGCTTTATTGGAGGTAGGACTAAAGTTACCTTTTCCGTCGCCTCTTAAAAAGACACCATTCCCTGCATCATAAACACCACTTTCGGTTTCTGCCGTAGAAGAGTTACCAACCAATAACAAATCGCGATGACCATCTTTGTCAAAATCATCACTAAAAATATTGGTGGTCGTACTAATCTGAGCTTCATTGGGTAAAATATGCGCTTCCATTTTGCCATTGCCTTGATTTTCAAAATAAGTCGTTTGCAAATTGGTCGCCGTCAATTGCAGGGCATCTTTTAATTCCGCTTTGGAGAAAACATCTTCCATTGTAGCCTGTGCATAAATGGAATATCTAGGAAATTTCTTTTTCGTTTTAGGAACCTGCTTGGCCATCGCATCACGTCCGGCAAAGGGATAAAAATTACCATTGTGACTATAAGCCAGGATCGGATCGAGTTGTTTGTTGTTGTCAAAATCTTTGGCAAAGATAGCGAGTGGGGCAGAAGCGGAAGCTTTCATTCGAGTATTGCTTCCGAGATTACCCACGGCAAGATCGATATCGCCATCGCCATCAAAGTCACTGGCGTGGAGACAGTTCCACCAACCTTTCTGATTCTCTAAACCAAATTTCTTGGTCGCATTGTTGAATTTTTTCCCATCGTATTGATACACACTAACGGGCATCCATTCTCCCACAACAACCAATTCTGCTTTTTGATCTCCATCAAGATCCGTCCAAACCAAGTCGCTAAGCATTCCTGCATTTTGCAATTCAGGAGCCACTTGTGCGGTGACATCTGTAAATGTTCCTTTATCGTTTTGGAGCAAATGACTTTGCGGAGCACTTGGATAAGCACCAGGCGTCAATCG
>CALLVY010000556.1 GCA_938015925.1 uncultured Saprospiraceae bacterium | reverse complement strand
GTGTTTGACGGCGGCTTTATACAAACCTTCGCTTTCTTTTAATTGGGATAACTTAGGTGTCTTTCGCAACAATTCAATCAATTCTTTTCCGGCTTCCATCTCTGCATTTTTATAGGAAGTATTCCAAGATGGATCATTCTGCACAGCCATCAGATAAGTTTCAATTTGTGCAACATAGGCAGGTGGATCAGCGCGCATCAAGTTAATTTCTGCGAGCATACTATTTTCGGAAGCCTTCATTATTTTTCCTGTCACAGAGGAGGCTCCTTCTGCCTTGACTTTGGTTTCTTCTTTGGCCTTAGCTTTGGCATCAGCTTTGGCATCAGTACTAAGTGTTGTTCCGGTATTCGTTTTAGTATTTACAGCTGTAGAAGTATTGTTGTTTTTCTTAGTTTCCGTGTTTATCTGGGTCTCTGTTGTGGTATTTTTTTGGGAAGTATTCTCTGTTGTGTTTTTTATTGGAGTACAAGTCAGGAAAAAGACAGAAAACAACAGGGGGAAGTAATTTTTAAATTGCATGGTAGTTTTTCGTTTATTGGAGCTGTAGAAACTTACTGGAAGTATATTGTTCCAGTTTCTTGTAATAAAAAATCTCTATTAAAAATAAGCAAAGCACTTTAGATTTAATAATTTTCTAATAAAAGCTTGAAGCTTAGGTTAATCCGCTAAAATCAGCTACTACAACTAACAGTATACTCGAAAATCAATTCCCTCTTCAATCAGCTGATTTAAAAATAGTTATACTTGCGTTTTATTTAAAATACATTTTTTCAGAATGGTTTATCTAAATCGTATAAGCTGAGAAGCTTAATGATTTTTCTACCTTTACAATGCAAGTTTTTTCCATAAATCACATTTCAATAAGGGTAGTTTCAAAGCCCTATCACTAAATGCTGCGAGATTTTCAGGAAGCTAGCAGCGCAGAAATACACAATATGAATCGTCGGTATTTTACCCAACAAATGGGCATTGGTCTTTCTGGAGCTTTTCTCGGTGTTCCTGGTTTATTTACTGATGCAAGTTCTTTATCTATGAAATCCATTAAAGCAAAAAAATTAAAACCAGGGGCGACTATTGGTCTGGTTTCTCCGGCTAGTTCGATCAGTGATCAAAAAATTCAAACCGCTGTCACTAACCTGGAAGGGCTGGGCTTTCGATTGGTTTTTGGAAAAAATGCCAAAGCCCAAAAAGGATATCTCGCAGGGGAAGACCAAGGTCGAATCGATGACCTCCACCAGTTTTTTCAAGATGATAAAATCGATGGCATTTGGTGCCTTCGAGGGGGCTATGGTTCTGCTCGTCTATTGCCTGATCTCGACTATAAATTAATCCGCAAAAATCCAAAAGTACTTATTGGCTATAGCGATATCACTGCACTCTTAAATAGCATTTATAAAAAATGTGGTCTCTTAGGTTTTCATGGCCCGGTGGCCTCTTCAACTTTCACCGATTTTACCGTCCAAAGTTTGCAATCCATGCTTTTGGAAACAACTATTCCACCTCCTATTCAGCTCTCCGAAGACAAGGCTTATACCATTCGATCTGGCCAGGCAGAAGGAAAGCTCGTCGGTGGAAATCTTTCTTTAATTTCCGCCCTATCCGGAAGTCCTTATTTACCCAAATTCAAAAATAAAATCGTCTTTCTGGAAGACGTTGGAGAAAAACCTTATCGCATTGATCGCATGCTCACTCACCTACTCTATAGCACCGACCTTCACAAAGCAGCCGCAATCGTCCTTGGTGTTTTTGCAGGCTGTGAAGCCGATCCCGATGATAAGTCCCTCTCCTTAAAAGAAACCTTACAAGACCGCTTGGGACAAATCGCTATTCCAGTGGTTTATGGTTTCCCTTTCGGTCATGTGGCAGACAATGCTACTTTAGCCATAGGCATGCGAACGTCCCTTGATACTGCTACGGGAAAACTAAGTTTCCTCGAAAGCCCTATTGAAGAATAGGGAGCTTTAGCAAGACCTTTTTTAAAAACTTTTTCCTTAACTTCGCGTTCAATTTAGGAGGAATCCTACTGATTTTTCTAACCAAATATCATCATTAAAAAACATTCAAAAATAAATTTCAATGAAAGAAGTATATATCGTTTCCGCAGTAAGAACCCCAATGGGTAGTTTTGGCGGTGTCTTCGCTGGTATCGCAGCTCCTAGCCTTGGTGCGACTGCGATCAAAGGAGCATTGGAAAAAGCAGGGCTAAGTGCTTCCCAGGTACAAGAAGTATTTATGGGAAATGTGTGTTCCGCCAATCTCGGTCAGGCACCTGCACGACAAGCGGCTATTGGAGCAGGCATCGGATATGAAGTGCCTTGTACTACGGTCAATAAAGTATGTGCTTCTGGTATGAAATCAATTATGCTTGCTGCTCAAAGCATTATGCTTGGACAAGCAGATGTCATTGTTGCGGGAGGGATGGAAAATATGTCTAGCATTCCTTATTACCTACCTAGCAATCGTTGGGGAGCGAAATTTGGACAAGGTCAAATCATTGATGGTTTACAGAAAGATGGGCTGACCGATGTTTATGGCGACATGGCGATGGGTGTTTGTGCAGATGCAACTGCCAAAAAATACAATATCAGTCGAGAAGAGCAAGATCGCTTTAGTATTCAATCTTACGAGCGAGCGGCAGCGGCCACTAGCTCTGGTCAGTTTGGTGCGGAGATCGTGGGGGTAAGTGTTCCACAACGAAGAAAAGATCCGATCTTGGTGACAGAAGATGAGGAATACAAAAAAGTAAAATTTGAAAAAATTCCTGGCTTGCGTCCTGCTTTTTCTAAAGATGGCACCGTGACTGCCGCCAATGCTTCTACCATCAACGATGGCGCTTCGGCCTTGGTTTTGGTAAGTAAGGAAAAAATGGAAGAATTGGGACTTAAGCCAATTGCTAAAATATTAGCTTTTGCCGATGCAGCCAGGGAGCCAGAATGGTTTACCACTGCTCCTCCTCTTGCGGCAAACAAAGCTTTAAAAATGGCAGGGATGAGTATTGGCGATATTGATTACTTTGAAGTCAATGAAGCGTTTGCTGTGGTGACCATGGCTTTCAATGAAGAAATGAAAATCACGGAAGATCAAGTCAATGTATTTGGTGGAGCAGTTGCCTTGGGACATCCTTTAGGAAATTCTGGTTCTAGAATTGTAACGACTTTGAATAATGTCTTGCACCAAAAAGAAGGTTCTGTCGGACTAGCAGCTATCTGTAATGGTGGTGGTGGTGCTTCTTCTATGATTATTGAACGCGTTTAAGAAGACTTATTTTTAAGCAAAATAAAAAAGCCTCCTGTGCAATTTTGAGAATACTCAAAGCATAGGAGGCTTTTATCTTTTACATCTTCTATTCCGTTTTACTTCTCGACTATTATTTTATACACGCCCACTTTTTTCTCCTTGGTCAGTACGCTGATAAAATACATCCCATTGGCGAGTTGTTCGATTCCAAGATTGACTTCCACTTGATTGGGAAATGCTTCCAATACTTTTTGTCCAGATAAATTATAAATGGAAAGTATACTCAATTCTTCTTCCGCAGATATCGTGATTTCGCTTTTTGCAGGATTTGGATAAACCTTGATCTGAGTTATTTGAGATTCTGGATCGTCCACACTTGAGGTGCCATTATTTTCCGCATTGAAAGTCGGAGTCATGGTTTGGAAGTTTCCAGTTCCATTTGGAAATCTACCAAAAGAAACATCTGTGGTTTGATCGACATAGCTTATTTCATCCACGATTTCATTGGCTGCATTGACCAAGAAAACAGATTCGGCGGCACTTGATAATTTGAAATTTGCATGAAGTCCTTCTTGCAGTTCATCATTATCAGCCCAAACTATAAGATAGCCATTACTTGCAATAGAAGTCCCCGCGGGAAAGGCCCACTGTGTTAAGTCCGCTGCATCATCAGAAAGGTAGTAGCCTTCTAAGTCGATACTTGTAGTCCCATTATTATACAACTCAATCCAATCGTCGTATTCTCCATCTTGATCGGCTTCGGTGGCGTCATTGGAAGCCATAAATTCATTGATCACCAAATCACCAACAGTTGGATTAGAAACCGTCGCGGTGATGTTGTGAAACTCATGTTCTGCTCGTTGGGGAGAAAACATTCCGATGTCGTCATTTTCTGCGTAGATATAAAATTGTGTCAATGCTGCTTCAATATTTATTGCTACTCCATAAGTCCCATCATTGGCTGCGCCATCATTATGAGCACCATCATCATACATAAGTATTCTTTCAAAAGCTGCTTCGACATCACTTCTATAAGCGAGATAAACATCATTTTCATTCTTTACAGAAGCAGTCACCGTAATCATTTCATTAATGATTGGGGCAGAGGAAGACCAGGTTATATCAGAGATCGTTGGTTGTGTATTTGTAAAATCGGTGAGTCCTAAAAGATAAGTGTTTCTTCCGTTCATCAAATTACCGATACCAGGAGTTGCTCCTCCACCAGGTCCACCGCCACCACCGATATCTGAGCTGATGTTATCTACGAAATTATTGTAGGTGAAAAATTTATTATTGTCCGCCTGAACAGCAGCATCAATGAGTGTTTGAAGCTCTTCAGCGGTGTCGAGGTAAGAGCCGTTATCAAAATTTTCCAGCAACATGGTTTTACAATGTGCGAGATACATTCGCTTATACATCGGGACACTCAATAGTTTTTGGATGAGTGGAAAGTCCGTATCGTTTTCGTGGAGCAGGTGGCTCATCTGTTGTTTGGCAGTCGTGCCATTTAGATTCCCCGATCCCGTCATAGAAAAGCGACCGAAAGATTCATTTAAATCCCATACTACTGGCAAAAATCTACGAGAGTCATCGCGGTACAAATAATAGTTTTGAGTGAATCCTCCGCTGTAACTATCCAGGTTGACAAATATATTATTAAAAGCAAGCATCCATAAAGCTCGATCTACATCTAGGATTTTTTCAATGTCTGTGATATGATTAGCAAGCGTATCACAAAGATCAATCAGCTCTTGCCAACCCTTATCCGATTTTATTTCATAGGCAGCGTAATAAGCGGTACTGTCCTGTCCTTTATAAACCAAATTTGGATAATCATTGGAACCCGGCCCTGCGCCAGCAGGTGGATTACATTTGACAAAAGTATTTTTCTTGGAATAGAAACGGCTTTTGACAAATTTTTTGGAGATCGATTCGGAATTGCTGTACAGACCAATCAAGGTACCATTGACAAATACATTGGCATAGTTGGAAAGTGGTGCATGCATGTATTGTCGTAAAATTTGATAAGACAATACTTCTCTTAGGAAAGAGGGGTCCTTGGCGACATTACTCAATTTTATATCGGTGTATCCATCGTATTCCTGCTCTTTATAAGTATCCAGTTCGATGTGGAAAGGATTTTTATTTTGATTGGCTTGATAGGTACTGTTGCCTTTATACTTCACTCCTACACTATCGAAAGTTATTCCGTTGAGACTTACACTTTGCGCGAGGATATAAGCACCGGAACCAGCATATTCTGTATCTAAAAGCTGGTCCCAATTACTTTCTGCAAAAGTAATTTCAATGGTTTGAATGGTATTTAGATCATAAAAATCTTGCGCTTGAAGCAGGTTAAGCGAAAGAAGAAAGAGGGTAAAAGTAAAATATTTCATATGGGTATTTTAGTTAGTATTCTTGTTAGATGCCAAAGTGTGGAAAAGCCTGTGGGCTTTTTTTTATTAAATTTATCTTATAATTAAGATGGTGCTGCAATCTTGTAAAAGGTTGCCTCAAGTACTCCACAAATACTTATTCGCTATAGGCCTTAAGGTTGGACTATAGATAAGATTGTTGCATTAGAGCAGTTAATAATTTGGTTGGAATGGGGGGTAGACTAAAAGACTTAAGTACAAACGCATCAAAATTAATAAGACCTTCTTATTTAATTCAAATATTTTTTTATCAAATCCAGCATTATATTTTGGGGAATTTCTTTGGTCACATAAGTCTTCATCACATTGATCAAATCCTGAGACAGCAATTCATTGAATCCCAATTTCAGAGCAGCTTTATGGCAAAGCACTTCTTCTTTTGGGTCGATGACTCCATCGACGCGCATGGTAAAAAGGAGGTAGTATAAAATCTCCATTCGAGCGTGTTCATCCATAGGGCTCACCAAAACAAAATTTTCTGGATTGCGAACGACATCAAGGATATCATCGCTAGACAAACCAATACTGGTGGCCACATCTGCAATGAATCGGGACTCTTGCGGAGCGATATTACCATCCACTGTGGCCATTTGAATCAGATAGGCTATGATGGAACGTTTTCGCTCCCACTCTCTTTTGTAATCGCTGGACATAGGTTTAATTTTAGTGAGGAATGTCTGGGCTAATTAAGAATTTTAAACGTATAAAAAGCCCTCCATTATTTTCCTTTTCCTTGCAATAAGACCAAGGCGGTATAGAACAAAATTTTAAAATCCAATGCCAGTGATCGGTTCTCAATATACAATATATCAAATTTTAAACGCTGCAACATTTCCTCTACATTGGAAGCGTAGCCATATTTAACTTGCCCCCAGGAAGTAATTCCTGGTCGTACTTTGAGCAATTGTTTGTAATGAGGGTTTTGCTTAATGATTTGATCGATGTAGAATTTTCGTTCTGGACGGGGGCCAACCAAAGACATGTCTCCTTTGATGACATTCCAAAATTGTGGCAATTCATCTAGTCGCCATTTTCGCATTATTTTCCCCCAAGGAGTTACTCGATTATCATGTTCGTGAGACAATTGTGGCCCTTTAGATTCTGCATCTGTAAACATCGACCGAAATTTTATGATATTGAAAGGTTTCCCATTCAGACCAATCCTTTCCTGGCGATACATCACGGGGCCGGGAGAACTCAATTTTACTTTTATAAAAATAAACAATAAAAGCGGCGATAGTAAAAGCAACATGAGCGAACAAACCGCCAGGTCAATAAAGCGTTTGACCAAGCGTTGCCAACGCGGCATCAAGTCTTGTTGAATTTCTATAAGAACGGCTCCGTAGACATGATTCATCTTCACATTTCCCAAAAGGATATCGTACATGTCCGGGATAATTTTCACCAAAACTTCTTCACTAAAATCAAAAAGAATATTAAGAATTTCCCGGAGGCGATTGTGCTCTGAAGTTTCAATCGCAATAATGACTTCTTCGATTTCTGATTCGCGGATCACCTGAGCAATGTTTTCTATTTTCCCCAGACAAAGCAACTCTTGTTCTAATTCTTTTCCACTCCGACCATTGCTATCAATAAATCCAATAAATTTATTTCCCAAACCCTTTTCCCGATTAACAATATCGAGGTAGAGGTCTACTGCATTTTTATTTCCTCCAATAATTAAGGTATTGAAAGTAACCTCTCCATTTTTTATCCGCCGACTAGCCCTCGTCAGCAGGATCATCCGTGCAAAGGAGGTAAAGAAAAAGTGCAATAAAAAGAGGGTAATAAAAGAAGTATAATAAGTCGTATAGTCTCTTACAAAGTCATCCAGGATCAATGCAAAGAAAAGAAAGAAAACGCCAAGGAAGGTCAAGAAAAAAGTATTGGTCAGCGTACTCAGACGAGAGAGGCGATAGATATCGCGGTATTGATCAAGGATAGAATAAAGCAAAACCCAGCCGATCGGGATGCTCAGGATTCCGAGCCAAAAATTACTGTCCTCTAATACCACCCAATCAATAGCTACGTTTTCAATGCGTTTCCGGTAAAGGAAAAAACAAGCCCAAGCCAACATAGCCATGATGAAATCGGCCATTTGGTAGAAAAACATATCAAATCGTCTGCTACGGGTCATGTTTTGTTTTTCTGTCAATTCTTATTAATCATGTGCCATGAATCAAAGGCTGGCAACCATCGTTTTCAATAAGAATTTCCAGGTTCACGAGAGTAAGTCATTGGACAAAGGCAATCACTTAGTTATTTGGTGTGTATTGATATTAAAAGTAGATAAATTTCACATTGTCCAATAATATCTTGCGGCTTCCTTCCAAATAATTTCCGCTTTCGTCTGTTTCCATCAAAGATCGAATACCTATTTGATATTCATCAAAATCTACAAACTCACTTAAAGCATTAAATTCTGGGCTGAGATTGATGTAAACTTTGGTCCATTCCGTAGTCGGATTTAGGCCATGTTGAAATTCAGCCAAGCGCGTTCCGTTCACATCATAATAGAAAATACCGACTTCAAAAATAACTTCGGTTTTGTAATCCATTTCCAGATAAACTTCTCGATTGGCCGCAGGCTTATCACTTTGTCTATTGGTCGCTACTTGAAGAACTGGATGATCTTTGCTCAATACAATGACTCCAGATTTTTGTCCTTCAAAAACATCTTCTGTCGTTAGGTTCACAAAAGTCTCAGGATCATCATCAAGATCATCTCTAAAAATTTGTAAGGTATTTTCAAAGTTTTCAACAATGTTGAACGTAGCGTTTTCGACATATTCTACGACAGGCCGAATGGTGTCGACTTCTGTCGCGACCAGGTCTAGATTTAAAGTAACCGAAGTGTAAAAAGGATAAATCTCTGGTGTTGCATCAATGCCATTGTCTTTGATTCCGGTAAAAATATCTATTCGCTGATCTCCTGTTTTTAAAACGGGGAAAGTCGCAGGCAAGGTATAAGCCCCAACAAATCCATTGTCTACAAAAACAAAAGCCTCGGTAATTGCACTGGAATTGCCGCCTTTATTCGGTGAAGAATTGACGGTAAATTTTTTGATGTGCAAATAAGCAGGAATCTCTTCTGGTGGATTGATGACTTCACATCCAGCAAATAGCAAAAGGCATAAGCCCATTATTAGTGTAAAAAAATACTTTTTCATGTGTTTAACTTTGATAGTAATGATCGAGTTGGTTAAAAATTGTAATTCCCATCTCAATGATCTCCTATAAGCGTCTGTCGGTTGGTTATTAGTGTTTATTCTAAAACCGAATGTAATAAAGGTATATTGTCGGTTTCTATCAAATCCGGGCCTTTTTCAACCGCTTCCAATGTTCCTTGTCGTATCTTAACATTATAGAGTATAACGCCCAAACCCAAGCGATGCGCTTCCTCTACCAAATCTTTATCTATATCTTTATTTTTCATTACGATCCCCCAAAAGTTTTCGGTGGCCGTAAGCCTTAGTATTTCCGCATCTATTGCGCCCAGTAACCAAACCAAATTTAGATCCGCATCAATGCTTTGCAAATATTGTAACTCGCTCAGCAAAGCCATTTCTACATAGACCCATTTTTCTGCCTGATACTGGCCAATCAACCTGGAAAGTTGGCGTGCCAAGGTACGAAAATATTTGCCCGCTTCTAAATCAGAATCGAAATCTAAAGGTACGCCGACATCCAAATTAATCCAAGGAGAATCGTCTCGACTCGCAAAATCTGCCAATAAGGATTCTAAAGTCCAAAGGCTTTCTTTCACATCATAATTAAATACAATATTTGACCGAAACCTACAATCCTGAATGTCCACCCAAAAAGCATCTGCAATCCGCCCCGTACAATTGGTTTGAGTCTCCAAACGATCATCGTGATAAAGGACTAAAACACTGTCCTTGGTCATTTGAACATCTATCTCTACTCCATCTGCCCCCAAAATATCTACCCCATGTAAAATACTTTTTCGGGCATTGGCTGGAAAAAAATTGTCGATCGAATCAAAACCACTTCCGCCGTGTCCGATCACCTGAATTCTGGCGCCCGTCAGGGTATTGCCTTGCGCTGCATCTTTACCGAAGCAAGACAACAAGAGTAGCGCAAAAGCGCAGGGCCATAAGATTTTGGTATTCATCCTATTTATCTTTTGGGCTTCTTTCCAATCGGTAATTTAAAAAGAGCTTAAACAAAAAACTAAAACCATCCAAGCGATAAGTAGTACCGTTTAGCAGTTTACTTTTCTCTACCACTCCTCCCAGACCGATGCTATTTCCTATTTTTAATTTATCCGATAATTTCCATTGCAAACCATAGGCACCATGCATTTCTTGCACCACGGTTTTGCTGCCATTGCCGGCCGGCCGCAAAAAGGCGGCCTGATATTCTAGGTTGGCGAAGCCTTGAATTTTATTTCGCTGTACCATGTTCCAACGATAGCCCAAGTCAATTCCCCACGGACCTCTATTCAACAAATAAGTATCAGACAACACCCACTTCGGTCCCAGATAAAATTCGTGATCCCCCAAAATAATCGTGGAAGCCAAACTGACATTCAGGCCTGTAAAGGAAAAAAAAGTTCATCCTTCAATCGCAAAACGGATGGGTGATTTTTGAGCTTGCGCCAAAACGCAAAGATGGAGGCAAAGAGCAAATAAAAAAAGGAGTTTAGAAAATTTCATACACCAGGATAAACAACTAGATAATAGTCAGTGAGCAAAAGATACGATCAACTTTGATTTGCATAAGCAGTTCTGCGGTTATCGATCTCTGCCAAAATCCGGTACGCGACTTCCAATGCCCGATAGCCATCTTCGATTCCAACTTTTGTCGGTGTATTTTCTCGAATGCTTTGCGCCAAGCTTTCCAGTTCCATTTGAATTGCATTGACGGGTTCGATGGTAGGCATATCTATGTGTAGCAGTTTGGTGCCTCGTGCAGTTTCTAGTTCCATCATTTTATCGGCATTGGCCAATTGATCGTCTTTGTCATAAAGCCGTACAATCTGTGCCGTTTTATCCAAAAAGTCTAAACTGATATAAGCGTCTTGTTGAAAGAGTCGTAGTTTCCGCATTTGCTTCAGCGACATTCGACTAGCCGTAAGATTGGCAACGCAGCCGTTTTCAAATTCAATTCTGGCATTGCTGATATCCGGGGTATCACTCAGTACCGCTACTCCACTTGCGCTCACCGATTTTACCGGAGAATCTACCAGACTCAAAACCAAATCCAAATCGTGAATCATCAAATCCAGGACGACCGAAACGTCCGTTCCTCTAGGATTAAAAGTAGCCAGGCGATGAGCTTCCAGAAACATAGGTTTGATCGGCTTGTCTTTTAAAGCCAAGAAGGCAGGATTGAATCGTTCTACATGTCCAACTTGTACTTTCACACCTTTGATTCTACTTTTTTCCAAAAGCAATTTGGCTTCTTCTGGTGTATGTGTGATTGGCTTTTCTATAAATACATGTTTGCCTAAAGCGATCGCTTGATCTGCCAATTGAAAATGAGTAATCGTGGGGGTTACGATATCGACTACTTCTACCGCCTCCATCAATGCTTCTGCACTTTCGAAAGCGGGCAGGTCAAATTCTTTTGCTATTGCCTTTCGTTTTTGCTCATCCGAATCATAAAATCCAACGAGTTCAAAAGCATCACTGGCTTGTAAACATTTTAAATGAATTTTTCCAAGATGCCCCGTCCCTAATACGCCTATTCTCATATTGATTGAATCTGTTTACAAAAAACTACATTGATTTACCACCTAATTCTGAGAGGTAAATTTCGTTGATAAAATTAAAAAACTGTTCTAAAGAATTCATTTCCTTATTCGCAAATCGAAAGCTGATTTGGCTTTCAAAATTTTCGTCTACTTCTTTGGGTGCTGTTATTAAAACACTTTCCAGACTTTGCTTACTCACATTGACTACCTGATCACCGGTAAGACCGAAAGGGATTCCAAGTTCCGAAGCAGAATTGATTGATTTTGGAATATCCCAATACATCACCTGTGCATTTTTTTTCATCATTTTCCGATGGACTTTTCCAATTCTTTTATTGCTGGCCCAACCAGTACTGAGCTTGGATTGCACCAAGTCCGTATCGTTTGTAAAAAACAAAACGCCTTTGTGGTAAGCGGCATACATATTCATTCCCAAACCAGTCGTTGCAGGTATTTCATAGTACAATCCTTTCTTTTCCAATCCGCCCATTTTTTCTCCTAAGCGGAAGATTTTTTTCAAATTTTCTTCATTGCCATATGACATCATCATCACAAATTCCGGCAAGGTTTGTTTCTTTAGTTCTTCTTTTTCTGTGGCATTAAATTCTTCGTCGTATTCATAAGTTGTCACCCTATTTTCAAACTCTCGCATCCCGGTAAAAGCCAGACAAAAATCGCCTTTAAAAAATTCATAGATCGCTTCTTCATCGACGACGATGTCCAGAATCCCCAGGACATCTTCTGCCATTGGCCCTGCCATCGGAATAGCTTCCAACATCGGCATCATCAAGGTTTTGCCTTCCCGCATGGCATTTTCCATGTTGTAATTAAAAAACATATAGCCGAGTAGGTTCTCGCCTTTGAGGTATTTTTTGAATTTTTTATTGGGTTTAGCATCTACTGTGGCGCGCAGGTAATTCAGCCAGGCGTCATTCATCATCATCTCGGTTTTGACATCAATCACCCCGGGATCAAAATTCATTCTCATGGAAAGAAAGGCATCTCCGTACAAATCTTTATAGCCACTTAAAAAGGCGGACATCATGGGATCTATGTCAGAAAAATCCGTCATCCCCATTTGTTGTACAAACTTATAATCCAGCCAAAAACTAAGGTCGTTTCGTTTGGCGATGTGCTTGAGAAAATCGCCATTGCTCAACAAAGAACTATCTCTTGAGGTATTAAAAAGACTCTTGGTAAATCGGTCTAACTCTACTTTTTTCCTATCGTTAAATTCTTGATCACTTTCCCCTTCTCCGATATCCGAATTGACATCCAGTTCTTCCCATTCCCATTCTTCAGAAGGGAGTTCTTCCTTTTCTCCTTTTTTTACATTAATGTCTTCCTCTTTAATTTCTTCCTCCTCCTTCTCTTCTCCATACACTGCGCCATCATATTCCTCACTTTCCCAATCATTATAATCGTATTCTTCTTCAACGGGATTGAGATCTATCGAAGTCATGATCGCTACTTGCTCATTCCAGGAAACCGAACCATCTTCTGAAAATGCGGTCGTCATTCCATCTTTACTTTCCATGCGAATTCCTTTCTCCGCATTCATCAGCGTGGTCTTAAAAAAATCGGAAAAAGCAAGCGGATCGGATAATTTAAAGAGGTAGGAAAAATAAGTACCTTCCTCCGTGTACTTCATAAAAAAGTAACTGTCCTCATTAAAATCCATCCCATATTGAGCAGGATTATTGATGGCATCGTTCATCACTCCAGATTGCTCTTCATTGATTCCTTTTGCCATCTCCATCATCATTTCCTGACAGAAGGCCAATTGCTTTAATGCATTGACGTTTACTTTAGAATTGACCGACGTGGGATTGAGTCCGACTACCATCGTGGCATCGGCAGGAATATATTGCAATAGGTTTTGAGCGAAAAGGGAGCCGTTGAAAAATAAAAAAACAATCAACAGGTTTAAAGTGGCTTTTTGGATCATGATAAAGAGTTGAAGGTGAGTACTTAGATTAGCGTACTTAGACTAAACTTTCGATCGCTTTCTATTATTCGAAGAAAGGTCTACTGTTTTATTTTAAATTGCTCGAAGAGCAACTGAAGATTAAATTCGCTGAATTTAATCTTCAGTTTGTAAAAACTAAAACGAAATCTTATTATCCAGCAAGACTTCTCCTTTAGCAAGTTCGGCGATGCTTGCTTGTAACATCACTGATTTTTTACTCGGAGAAAGCATGGCATTTTTATTGCTGATTTCTTGAATGGGTTTTGGAAAACGAAAAACACTAATCAGGCGCGCCGTGTCCATCAGATAGCGCATGGTGAGGCTTGCTTCATCGTAGATATCGGCCTGGATTGGATATTTAAAATATCGGTCAAATTGATTTCCGACATAATGAAAGTTGTCCTTCTTCAGTGTTTGATAATTGCTGCGATTAAAAACTTCCGCCAATTCATTAATCGCCTGGTTCAACACTTTCACATTCGTAAAATCTCCACTAAAGGAAAAAATAAAACGATCAAAGTCTCGGTTTACTTTTACCTCTGACATCCCTTCGATGCCTTGCAAGGTACGGTGAAACAAATCCAATTCTCTATCCAATTCTGTTCGACTTGGTACCCGCATTCCTTCTACTTCATCCATCTTCATATAATTCACCAAACTTCTTTGGCTCTCAGATAGATTGATCGTCACCTTTACTTTCCCCGAACCGTCTTCATTCATATTCACTTCTTCGGTCACTTCAAAACAAGAGGAAAGCAAAAGCAGGAGGGCTACTAAAATGGTAATCTGTAGGGTAAATTTCATGTTGCTTCTATAAAATGGTGGTCAATATTAATGATGCCTTCAATACAACGAATAGTCCCATTAATTTAGTCTCTACGCATATTCTCCTTGCACCTGCCTAACATTGACCACCTTAATCGCTACAGCCCCAATGCGGCTGGATTCATTCCCATGTTTGAAAAACCACCATCGTGATAGAGGTTTTGCATGGTCACGCAACGGGTATAGTCTGAAAATAAACTGACACAATATTCTGCACAAGAATCTGCAGGTGCATTGCCTAGTGGAGACATTTTATCGGCATAATCAAAAAACTCTTGAAAGCCTTTCACGCCGCTACCCGCAGTCGTCATCGTTGGAGATTGAGAAATGGTATTGACTCTTACGTTATTTCGAGTACCATAGTGGTAACCAAAACTACGGGCAAAAGATTCTAATAAAGATTTGGATTCCGCCATTTCATTATAGTCTGGAAAAGTACGTTGTGCCGCAATATAAGTCAAGGCCAAAATAGATCCCCAATCATTCATCGCATCCATTTTCCATAGAGTCTGCATCGTCTTGTGAAAAGAGATGGCAGAGATATCAAAAGTCTTTTGCATCCAATCGTACTTGATATCTGTGTATTCTCTTTTTTTACGAACATTGATTGACATCCCGATGGAATGCAAAACAAAATCCAATTTGCCACCGAGTATTTCCTGAGACTTGGTGAACAGGTTTTCCAAATCTTCTATACTCGTCGCATCAGCAGGAATCACTTCTGTATTGAGCTTTTTGGCCAAGTCGTGGATGCCTCCAAAACGAAGCGCAACCGGTGCATTTGTTAAGGTAATTTTAGCACCTTCTGCAACACATTGTTCCGCCACTTTCCAGGCAATTGATTTTTCATCTAATGCGCCAAAAATGACGCCGCGTTTTCCTGATAGTACGTTGTTCGACATAATGTTTTTTTTTAGTTCTGTGACTTTATTTAATCAAAGCATTTTCTTTAGCTCGCTAATAGTTCTTTGGCATTTTCTATCGCAGAAGTAGATGGAGGACTTCCACTAAGCATAATCGCAACGGCCTTAACCCGTTCGTCTTGCGTTAGCAATTTGACACTCGTCGACGTACGATCTTCTATCACACGTTTGTAGACAAAATAATGGGAATTGGCTTGTACTGCAATTTGCGGGGTATGCGTGATCGACACCACTTGATGCCGCTTCGCCAACTCTTTTAATATCCGTCCCATCTTCAAAGCAACATCACCAGAAACTCCGGTATCAATCTCATCAAAAATAAGCGTTGGTAAAGGAATCGCATCTGCGACCAAAGATTTGGTACAAAGCGTCAATCGAGAAATCTCTCCCCCGGAAGCGACTTTGCGAATCGGTAAAAACTGACTGCCCTTGTTGGGAGCAAAAAGGAAATTAACCTCATCCAAGCCCGTAGCATTCAAAGATTCCAATGGAGAAACTTCCACTTTCAACTGTGCATGCTGCATTGACAATTGTCCAAGCATCTCGTGTACTTTACGTTCAAAACCTTTGACGACACCGTGGCGACGCTTGGATAATTTGGCCGACATACTACGCAAAGATTCTTCTTGATTGGCCATGCTTTTTTCCAGGCTTTCGATCTCAGAAGATAGATCGCCAAAAGCACTTAGCTTACTTTGCAAATCGTCTTGGAGTTGTAATAATTCTTCTAGGTTTTTTACCTGATGTTTATTTTGTAATTTATAAATCAAATCCAAACGCGATTGTGCTTCCAATATTTTCTCCCCATCGTATTCGGTATCTTCTGCTATTTTTTCGAAGTCAGAAGATAAATCTTGTAGTTCAATCAATATACCTTGAAAGCGTTCAGACAATTTATTGAGATCGGGATGAACATCGCTCAAGCCGCTAATCGAATGTCCCAAAGTTTCCATTTGGTTGACAATAGATCTTTCGTCTTCACTCAATAAACTAAACGCGGAGCCCATTACTCGTTTGATATCTTCTGCACTTGTCAATCTATTCAAACTTTCCTCTAATTCAGTTTGCTCTCCTGCGACCAATTCTGCTTCTCCAAACTCATTGAGCTGGAAAGCTAGAAATTCCATTTCGCGAGCGGCATTATCATTTTGTTCTTTTAGAGCTGCCAATTTTTTCCGATTGACTTGATAAGTTCGAAATTCTTTCCCGTAGGTCACGAGCATTTTATTATTCCCTGCCAAAGCATCAATCATTCTCAACTGAAAGGAAACGTTGTGAATGTCGAGGGTATCGAATTGTTGGTGCAAGTCGATCAGGGAACCGCTCAATTGTTGAAGGATATTCAAGGTAACGGGAGTGTCATTGACGAAAGCCCTGGATTTACCAGAAGGGGTCAATTCTCGGCGTACGACCAATTCATCGTCGTAGTCGATATCATGATTCTCAAAAAAGGGCTTTAATTTATATTTGGCAATTTGAAAATGTCCTTCGATTACACATTTCTTTTCTGCCTGATACAAAGACTTTGTATCTACTCGTTTTCCC
>CALLVY010000555.1 GCA_938015925.1 uncultured Saprospiraceae bacterium | reverse complement strand
CCTCTCTACCAACTATAATACCGGTGCTACCTTTGGTACCGAAAACCTGATGAAACTGGATTATAATTCAGATTCTTTTTCTGAAGATGAAATCATGAAGAAGATTGAGGCAGGAAATGTTAGTCTGCCATTAAAAGGAACTTTGATTCAGGGAAGCCAAAATCTATTTGGATTAAAAACAGAATTACAATTTGGAAAACTTTTTTTAACGGCTGTTGCTTCCCAACAAAGATCTCGACAGCAATCCTTACAGATCCAAGAAGGTGGACAAATTCAAGAGTTTGAAGTCGGTGCAGATGATTACGATGTGGATCGTCACTTTTTCCTTACCCATTTTAACCGCGATAACTTCGAGGAAAATCTTAGAACTATTCCTCAAATCAATTCTTTATTCAAAGTACGCCCTGGTTCGGTAGAGGTTTTTGTAACCAATCTGCAAAACCAAACAGAAAGAACTCAAAACTTGATCGCCCTTGCGGATCTTGGAGAACCAAGCGTATTTAATAATCCTGATTTTCGAGGTCCGGCGACTTTCAGAAACCCTGATATCAATGGTACTAAAGGACTTCCTGGACGATTGGTCCCACAAGATTCTTCGGCAAGCATCGGTCGAAAGAATTATGCCAATGACTTATTATACGATATCCAAAACTATAATGACGGAGCAGTTTATGAAGCCGATCAAACCGTAAAGGTCTTGAGAGATGTTTTTAAATTACAACCAGGTCGGGATTTTAAAAAATTCCAGGGATACCAATTGAGACCAGATGAATATGAAATCAATCACGAACTAGGTTTTATTTCCGTTCGACGAAATCTACAACCCAATGAGGTGGTCGCCGTTTCTTTTGAATACGAATACAATAATCAGTTTTATGCTGTAGGAGAATCCAATGGAAATACAAATGTAGATCCATTGAGTGATAGTCCGCGATTTGTAAAAATGTTGAAATCTTCTGTGCAAAGAGTCGATCTTCCAATCTGGGATTTGATGATGAAAAACCTCTACTCCGTTGGTGCTTTCAATGTAAATCCAGAAGACTTCATTTTTGATATTTACTACGAAGATCCAGGTGCGGGGTTCAAACGTTTTTTACCAGAAACCAATCTCGCAGGAGATCCACTCCTCCGTATTTTTAATATGGATCGCATTAATATTCAAGGTGATCCTTGCCCTGATGGAATTTTTGATTACATCCCGGGAATTACTATTTTTCCTCGAAGTGGTAAAATCATGTTTCCTGTTCTAGAGCCTTTTGGAGCCGCTTTAGTAAAAGATATGGATGAGGAATTTAAAAGTAAATTCGAATATCGACAATTGTATGACTCTACCGTTTTTAGAGCCAGAGAATATCCTGAATTGAATCGTTTTTCTTTGCGTGGAAAATACAAATCGAGTATTTCTTCCGAAATCTCTTTAGGGGCATTCAACTTGCCGGAAGGTTCTGTAAGAGTAAGTGGTGGTGGAAAAGTTTTGATAGAAGATGTTCACTACGAAGTTGATTATAATATTGGACGTGTGCGTATCCTCGACGAATCTTTGCTGAATAGTGGATCGCCGATCAATGTCTCTTTTGAGGACAATACGCTTTTTGGTTTTCAATCAAAAACCATGTTGGCGCTTCGTGCAGATTATAAGGTCAACAAACACCTGGAACTAGGGGGTACCTATTTGCACCTCTTCGAAAAGCCATTTACAAATAAGGTGAATATCGGAGATGATCCGATTAGTAATCGCGTTTTTGGTTTTGATATGAACTACAACAAAGAAGCTCCCTGGATCACTCGCTTTATTGATAACCTACCTTTGATCGAAACCAAAGCACCTTCTAATTTGACATTTACAGCAGAAGTCGCTGCCTTGAAACCGGGGCATGCCAGAGCGATCAATGCACGAGAAACAGAACAGTACGAAAAAAAGAATGGAAAAACCGGGACAAGAGTTATAGATAAGGGAAAAGGAGGAACCGTTTATATTGATGATTTTGAAGGGTCGACTTCTGGATTTGATCTCCGAAATGCAACGACCAGCTGGGTCTTGGCTTCTGTTCCTCAAAATGATGATAGAAATGGAAATCCATTATTCCCGGAATCTGAATTTTTAGATACCACGCTTACCGGAGTCAATCGAGCTCGACTCAACTGGTATCGAATTGATGAATTTGTAAGAGGAGGGGATTCTAATTCGGATCCTTATGTTGCACGAATTCAACAAACAGAAATATTCCCAACCAAAGCACAAGCTTTGGGACAAAGCAATGCTTCTTCTTTTATTCGGACCTTTGACATGACTTATTATCCCGATGAAAGAGGGCCTTATAATTTTGATTTGCCAGAAAATGGAACGGACTTTTCAGCTGGATTAGGAGTTGATGGAAAATTGAAAAACCCTGAAACTCGTTGGGCAGGTATCCAAAGAAGTTTACCCAATCCCAATTTTGAAAGTACTAATATTGAGTTTATTGATTTTTGGGTGCTCAATCCTTTTATGGGATCAGGCGGAGATAACCCTGGTGATCTTTACATCAATTTAGGAAATGTTTCGGAAGATATCTTAAGAGATTCTCGTCGTTCTTTTGAGCATGGAATTCCTTCTGCTGCAAACCAAGCCATTACGGATACGACGCGCTGGAGTCGAGTACCACTCGTACCTCCGATTACCAATGCTTTTGATAACGATCCTGTAAAAAGAGCTTTACAAGATGTTGGATTAGATGGACTGGATAATGAAGGAGAAAGAGTTGTTTTTAATGAGGTATTGGAGCAGTATAAAAGCCTTCCAGCTAATGTATATAATGAAATATTAGAAGATCCTGCTAATGATGACTTTAGGTTTTTTAATGACCAAAGTTTTCCAGATGTTCAAACTAGAGATGATGTTTTCGAAAGGTATAAAAGGAATAATGACCCGCAAGGGAACTCCGCCGTTGCAGAAGGGAACTTTACTAATTCTTCGACCAACTTGCCAGATGATGAAGACATCAATCGAGACAATTCTTTGAACGAAGAAGAAGAATATTTTCAATACCATATTCCACTTAAACCCATCCTCAATCCAGTAACGGGAAGTTATGAATTGGATATGGATCCACAAATAGTAACAGATGTTATTTACCAGGAATTGGATCCTGGAGCATCTGCGGCTGACCAAAGAATCTGGTATCGCTTTAAAATTCCAATCGATCAGTACACCAGTAGTGTAGGGGGAATCAAAGACTTCCGATCCATTCAGTTTATGAGAATGTATATGAAGAATTTTGATCGACCGACCACCCTGCGTTTTGCCACCTTGGAATTGACAAGAAATCAATGGCGTCGTTATCTTCGACCTTTGACGGGGGTAAGTACCAATACTGGTCACCCTACAGGAGGAGATACCCGCTTTGAAGTCAATGTTGTTGGTTTAGATGAAAATAGTGGAAGAACTCCTTTCGGTTATGTATTGCCTCCAGGATTGATTCGGGAGCAACAGACCAGTCCTAGTTATGCCGCTAATTCTTTTCAGGATGAGCGGTCTATGTCGATGGTTGTTGAAGACCTTGGAGTCGATTCCATGCGTGGAATTTTTAAAATATTAAACCTCGATATGAGGCTGTTTGAACGAATGGAAATGTTTGTTCATGCTGAAAGGGTGGAGGAATTAGATGAACTTGTCGATGATAAAGATATGTCCTTGTTTATCAGGTTGGGGAGTGATTTTGAAAATAACTATTACGAGTACGAAGTCCCCTTATTCTTTTCTGACCCAGATGTCGCAGGCTCTGATGGAGTCAGCGATGCTTATGCAAAGGCTGTTTGGCTCGATGAAAACTTTGTAGATTTTTCTCTAAAAGACCTCATCGAGTTGAAGAAACAAAGGAATGCCAGGAATATACCTTTGGATGAAATCCACCAGATGGAAGATAATGCTCAGGCTTCTGAGGGACGTCCAGGAAGAGTGATGCGGATCAAAGGAAATCCAAACCTTGGTTTGGTCAAAGGAATGATGGTCGGTTTGGTAAATCGAGATTCTACAGACCAATCGAGCCATAGTGCAGATGTTTGGATTAATGAATTACGAGTAAATGGATTAAGTGAAAGGGGAGGAGTTGCCGCCTTGGCGCGGATGGATATGCAATTGGCAGATTTTGGAAACCTTAGTTTGGCTGGAAATTATACGACAAAAGGCTGGGGTGGAATAGAGCAAAAATTGATTGATCGAAGTCGAGAAGATGTTTTACAATATGATGCTTCTTTGAGTTTGGAATTGGGCAAGCTTTTACCAGAAAAAGCCAATGTGACTATTCCAATGTATGCTTCTATTACGGAGACTCGCAGTACCCCTCAATACGATCCTTATGACTTGGATATTCCGCTTAAGGAAAAGTTGGCAAGTGCTAATGCAGGTGATCGAGATTCTCTCAGGCGACAAGCAGAAGATGTCTCGTCTATCAAAAGTTTGAACTTTACGAATGTCCGAAAAAATAGATCGAGTGCCAATCAACGCGCTCCGCTACCTTGGGATATTTCTAATTTCAAATTCACTTATGCCTTTACGGAGACCGACCGAAGAAATCCAATTATCGAAAGCGATAAACTGAAATCTTATCGAGGTATTGTGGATTATAATTATTCCCTCACTCCATTATATATCACTCCTTTTAAGAAATTGATTAAAAAGGACAAACACCTCAAATTGATTTCTGAATTGAATTTCAATCTGATTCCTAATAGCTTTAGTTTTTCTAATGTACTGGATCGAGATTTGCAAAAAACGAAATATCGATTTACAGACCTCAGTGAGGAATTTAGTACCTTTTATAATAAGCGTTTTACCTGGGATAGAAATTACGACTTGGGTTGGGACATCACAAAGTCTTTGAAGTTTGGCTTTAATGCCAATAATCAGGCGATTATTGATGAGCTAAAAGATTTTGATCCAGAAGGAGAACTCCGTACTGATCAAGAATTGAAAGATGAAATATGGACAAATCTGAGAGACTTTGGACGAACCAAAAATTACGACCATTCTGCTAACCTCAATTATACGGTGCCTTTCAAAAAGATACCTTATATGGATTGGATTACCGTAAAGGCTTCTTATACGGCATCTTATTCGTGGGCCGGTAGTGCCATTGGTATCAAGGATGAATTTGGAATGAGACAAGATGGAGTTGCAGATTCTTTAGGAAATGTTATTTCTAATAATCAAAGAAGAAGCCTTAATGGTAATTTTAACTTTGAAAGTCTTTACCGAAAATCTCGTTATTTGACCAAGATTGATAAGCCTGCCAGAAAATCAAAGGCCGGAAGAGGAGATAGAAATGGTAAAACGGAAGGAGCAGAAGGAGCAGAAGGCGAAGGTAAAAAAGGGAAAGGCAAGAAAGGCGAGGATAAAAGATCAAAAGATAAGAGTAAACGGGAAGCCGAAAAGGCCAAAGCAGCAGAAGGCAAGAAAGGTAAAAATGGAGCCTCTACTGGTGAAACGAAAGATGCAAAAAGTCAGACCAGTAAAGACAAAGCTTCCGACGCCCAAAAGGCAGCCGATAAGAAAGCCAAAGAGAAAAAGAAAAAGGATCGGGAACCCACTCAGCTAGAGCGTGTTTTGATTAGGCCTTTGATGACCATCAGAAAATTATCATTGGATTATACCGAAGATTATGGAACCATTGTGCCAGGGTATATGGAAAATCCCAGACTTTTGGGACAGATGAAAGGCTTTGGTGCTCCAGGATGGGATTTTGTTGGAGGTATTCAGCCGGATATTGATGCAGGGAATCCAGATGCAAAAGATTGGCTGGAAAGAGCTGGGGACAAAGGTTGGTTGTCTGAAAGTGTGTACCAAACTCAGCAAGTCGATCAAAATGATTCTAGAAACTTCCAAGGTACTTTGAAATTAGAACCCTTTAAAGATTTTAGAGTAGACCTTACGGCTACTCAAAGATATGACAATCGGATACTGCTCAATTTTAAAGATCCGATTCGGAATGATGAAACTATCTTTGAACATGGCCCTCAAACTCAGGTGAGTTCTTTTAGTACCTCTTTCTTTGCCATGAATACTTTATTCCAAAATGATATTGAAGGTTTGTTCCAAACTTTCTCAGATCACCGTAGAATTATTTCTAACCGTTTGGGGACCGGTGTTCATCAAGAACAGGAAGGATATGCAGAAGGTTTTGGTGGAGAGCAAAATGCGGTAGTGGTTCAGTCGTTTTTGGCTGCCTATACCAATAAAGATCCAGATGCCATAGATGTTGATGTGGATCCAACAGAAAATTTGTTTAATAGAATACCCAGTTTGAATTGGAAAATGTCTTATAATGGTTTGGCTAAATTGAAACCGCTAAAAAAGATATTCCAAAGTGTGAAAATATCCCATGGTTATAAATCAACCTTAACCATCAACTCAATCACCAATAATATCAACTATGTAGAAGGTGCTCAAAGACTGTCAGATAGTGGCAACTTCTACTCTAGATTCAATATGCCTCCAATTACGATCTCAGAACAGTTTACACCATTACTCGGTATTTCTGTTAGAACAAAAAGTGGAATGGACTTGAATGTAGATTTTAAGAAGTCTAGAAATTTATCCTTGATTTCGAATCTTGGAAATATTCAATTGACTGAGTCGAAAGCTACAGAGTATGTCATTGGATTTAACTATGTGATGAAGGATGTTTACCTGGCTTTCTTTTATGGTAAAAACAGCAATAAGAAAAAACGACCAGTCAAAGGAAGTAGAAATAAAAAGAATGGAACAAAAGATCCTGACAATAAGGCTAAGAAGGATAAGAAAGCAAAGGAAAAAGGAAATGACCTTAACTTTAAATTCGATTTCTCTTACCGAGATGATAGAACGGTCAACCATACGCTGGATTTGGAAACCGAGCCTGTAGGAACACGAGGGGCACGAACGCTCTCTATCGCTCCATCAGTAGATTATGATATCAATAAACAATTGAATGTGCGCTTATTCTATGATTATCGTTTTACCAAGCCTTATGTATCTACCAGCTTCGATATGAGTAATACGCAGGCAGGAGTTACCGTTCGCTTTTCGCTGAATTAAACATAGAGCAACTGCTCTTGTAAAAAGCCTGGAAGAATTATTCTTCCGGGCTTTTTTTGTTATAATAGGTTGATGCGGAAAATAAATTATATTATTTTTTAGCTATGTATTGTTGGGGTTTATATCACAAAAAATAAGCGAATGTTATTTTTAGAAATTTTAAATGATTGATTAATAGTTGTTTGTAATAGTTCTATATTGAAAAGCAATGTCACAAATAACAGCTATCATTAAATAAAATAGCTTGCAGTTCGTCAAAATAAGCACATTAGGCACTTATTTTGCATGTATCTTTTATATATAAGTATTTACTGAGTTCTGGTTAGCCCGCCAGGTATATTTTAGAGAATAGCAAATAAACACAACATGCCTAATCCCCCCCACGCAGGTTTAGGTGCCTTTTGGAATCTGTTTTGTCAGGCCATTGCCTGTCTTCTTGATTCTGGCACCAACCTTACGGAAATAAATCCTACGACCAATCTTTTGGGCAGGGATAAAAAACAGAGAAAAATTCCTTTTTCTCCATGTTATTCCTTTCTGAATTCCTCTTACTCCTCCCCATACTTCTTTCTGGAATCTGATAGAAGAAGCTTATTGCTGCTTTTTCTAAAAAGGCATTACCTGTTTTCTTGACAGGACAAGGCCTTTTAATTTTTAGATAGCAACATCAGCACCCAACTTTATATAAACACGCGAGAATGTCACCCAACTTTTACTCCCTTTCAACAATCAAAACTCTTTTCTCCAATGAGAAGAAAAGTAGTTTTACTTTTTCTGATCTAACTAATTCATTAGGCCAGAAAAGTCGATTACTCTTTGAGCAATATTTGCTCCGGGTAGCAGCTTTCGTCGGCTTGTTATTCTTTGCTACAGGCCTATTCGCTCAGGATGGTCTGCAAGTTACCAACACTACAAATCCGGGACCGTCTTCCATCGCTATATGTGAGGAAGATCCTGTGGGTGCTTTTTTTAGAGTTGATTATGGAACGGCTACAACAGACGCCAGCAATGCGAGAATAGAAATTCCATTACCATCAGGAGTAAGTTATCTAGCTGGCTCCTTTTCTGATATATCTTTGCCAAGCGCAAATTCTACAACATTCAGTATGTCTGGGAATACGATGGTCATTGAATTTGGTGATACCATCTTCCAACCAGATCCAATGGACCCTGGATTGATTACTTCCGGAGCTTTTCAATTTCGGCTAACCTATGATTGTGATTTTACTACTTATCTCGCAAGTTTGCCAGGCTTAGGTTATTTATATCCAGAAACCTATGCAGATGAAGGCGATGATAGCTTTATTTCAGATCCATTAAATAATACAGTGGCTACTCCGTATATCGTAATAGAAGATCTCAATGATAATACGGCAGCAACCGGAATAGAAGTAGGCGTCGCTTTTTCGAGAAGCTTTAATATCAAACAAACAGGATTGAATCCGGTCCGTTTATATGAATTTACGGTCTGCATGGATTATGATGCAGATATTACAGCGAGCAATCAACAAATAGAAGGAGTTGCTATTCCTGCATTTGATGGGAATGGTTGTGTGACGGTAAATAGTACTACCATG
>CALLVY010000554.1 GCA_938015925.1 uncultured Saprospiraceae bacterium | reverse complement strand
CAAGGGCGACACTTTACGAACGGCGGATGCACGGATTTATCGACTTCTTATTTGTTGCGTTTTAATTATGTGACCCCACCCGAAGGAAACTTGTTTTCCGATTCCCTCTTTTTATGCGAAGGCGATACCTATGTGCTGGATGCGAGTAGAGGAGCGGCCACTTATTTTTGGTCTACCGGAGCTACGACGCCTGATATAGAAGTCGATACAGAAGGGAGCTATTGGGTCGAGGTCAGCGTTTCTCCACAATGCATCTATACCGATACTTTTGAATTGGTTTTGTCACCAAATACTTTTTTAGATCCTGGCATCCCGGATACCCTTTTTGATTGCGGTTCCGTTTTTCTAGACATCCAAAATTCCAATGCTGAAATTTCCTGGAGTCATGGCCTCCTCGGTTCAAGGGCTGAAATAAATCAGCCTGGCGCCTATCAGTTTTTGATCAAAGATTCCCTCGGCTGTAGCCTCCTCGATAGTTTTTATTTTGACAATGCGGGCGACCTTGATCTCGATACTCAAATCTATCCGGAGTCCTGCGAAGGCACCCAAGATGCTCGCGTGGTTTTAGCTGGCCAAAACGGAACTGCTCCCTATCAATATGCTTTCTACAGAGCTCCTAATTTGAGTCCTTTTCCAGGAGATTCCATTTCCAATCTCTCGGCCGGTAGCTATTGGGTCGAAGTCCGGGATGATGAAAATTGCCTCCTCGATAGGCTTCTGGAAGTAGGCATTGCTCCGCCGATGCAAAGCAGTTACCGCGTAGCACAAACTCTTGATTCTCTCGAAACCTATTTGTACATCGACATTATCGGCGGTACACCGCCCTTTGAGGTCCGATGGTCTTTTGGAAATCCCTTTGTCTTTTTTCAAGATTCTATCGCCATTACAGAAAGCGGCATTTACTATGCCGTGAAGGTGACCGATGCCAATGGCTGTGTACATTTTCCTAGCGATTCAATTAATATTGTCCTTACCGGCTTAGCGGAATCTGCTCCACAATGGCCTATCCGCGTCTATCCGAATCCGACGACTGGCGAGTTGTTTGTGGAACGGGCGGTACCTTTTGGGAAGGATTTAGAAATGGCTGTTTTTGATGTTTTTGGGCGACAGCAGGAGGGGAGGATTTTGAATGGTGCGGTGGCTGGGGGCGAGACGAAATTGCGTTTGGATATGGGCGGCTTGGCGGCTGGGGCGTATTGGTTAAGGATTTTGGAAAATGGGACTGGAGGGGTTTTTAGGGTGGTGGTTTTGGAGTGAGGGGGTATATAGTATTCGAAAAATGACTAAAAGTCTATTCGTCCTTATTTAGGATCTTTCCCGAGGACTCGATATTTCTAGTTCTCGATATTTAGGGTTTAAGCAGTGGAGATTTTGGAAAACCAGAAAACAATCGCTATTTTTCTAAATAAATGAACCTACACTAAAGCGATGAAAAAAATTACCCTCCTCCTTTTCCTAGCCCTGATCTATAGTACGACCTCTTTTACTCAAATTCAATTTACAGACCAAACCAGTTTACTGCTTTCCGATACTACAGTATACAGCGGTGTAGCGATGGGCATTGCCGATATGAACGGCGATTCACTAGATGATATCATTCGCTTAAACAATGGCAATGTCTTGCAGGTGGAATACCAACAAGCTGATGGAAGTCAATTTGGAACCTTGTTTCATGGACTTGTAGGCGTGAGTAGTCAGTGGAGTATGTGTGTGGCGGATGTGGATTCCAATGGGTATAATGATATCATGGTGGGAGGGAGATATGATGATCTTAAATTGTTGAAAGCGAATAGTAATGGAACCTCTTATTCGCAAACGAAGATTGACAATCCGAGCATCTTTTTGCAAGGATCAAATTTTGTAGATATTGATAATAATGGGACGATCGACCTTTTTGCCTGCCATGACGATGGGCTCTCTGCTCCTTTTTCCAATGATGGTCTCGGTAATTTCTCATATGCCCTTTATTTAATTGATGCTTCGTCTACCGTGCCTTCTAACAACTCTGGTAATTATGCTTCTATCTGGACAGACTATGATAATGATGGAGACTTGGATTTATATATTTCTAAATGCAGATTTGGAGTCAGTGATCCCGATGACGGTCGCCGCTTGAATTTGTTGTTTCAAAATAATGGTGGAGGGTTTACGGATGTTGCCGCAAGTGCAGGTCTTCAACCGAAAGGCCAGTCCTGGGCGGCAGATTTTGCAGATATTGATAATGACGGAGATTTAGATTGCTTCCTGATCAATCACGATATAGGCTGTTTGTTGTATCAAAATAATGGAGATGGAACCTTCACTGATTTTACTGCTAGTAGTGGCATTTCTTCTGAATTGGCTTCTCTGAGCGGTGGTGTCCAATGCAACTTTGATGATTTTGACAATGATGGTTTTGTAGACCTATTAGTGACCAGTGCATTTAATGAGCATGGTCTTTTTTATAATAATGGAGACTTGACTTTTGACCAAGTCATTGATCCTTTTGCAAACAGCTCAGGAATTCAAAGTGCGGTCACTGGTGATCTTAATGCCGATGGTTTTTTGGATGTGTATATGGGCTTTGCGAATGGATATAACACTCCCATTAGTACTTCGCCAGACAAAGTTTTTATCAACGAAGGAGTTGGTGCCAATTACCTTAAACTTTCGCTTAAAGGAACAAATGGAAATAGCAATGCCATCGGAGCCCGCGCAGAAATTTACGGAAGTTGGGGGATTCAAGTTCGAGAAGTCAGATCGGGAGAAGGGTATGGAATTATGAACTCTTATGTTTTGCATTTTGGACTAGGAAATGCCACCGAGATAGATAGTATCAAAATAAGATGGCCAGACGGAATGGAGGAAAAGATGTGTGGCATAAATGCTAATAAAGCAATATTTTTAGAACAAGGAAATCTTCCGGATTTATTGGAAAGCAATTTTACTTTTTCGGACATTGGCCAGCAAGTGTCTTTTATCGAGGATAGCGAAGGACTAGTGGATTACTGGAATTGGGATTTTGGGGATGGAAGTACTTCGACGGATCCGAATCCGGTGCATCTCTTCGCCACGGAAGGCCCTTACACTGTTACGCTCACTGTTGGCAATGATTGTGAAACGAAAGTTTATTCTGAAGTGTGGCAAATTATTTCCGTACCCCTAAGCTTGAAATCTTTTGCCGCCAGTCTCTTGAGCGAAAACCAAGTGAAAATAAATTGGCAAACGGAAAGCGAAATTCAATTTGATTATTTTGAATTGCAAAAAAAGAAAGAGGGTAATGATTCCGAATTCCTAACCCGCATTCCAGGGGAAAATAATCAGGGTATCCACGACTACCAATGGATAGATAAAACACCTCATCGAGGAGCCAATTATTACCGCTTAAAAATGGTGAACGAGGATGGATCTTTTACTTTTTCTGACTGGAAGGTCGCCACTGTTGGGATACTTGAACAAGTGATTAAAGTATTTCCCAATCCGGTGACCGATCAATTGTTTATCGACGCTGGCGCTATTCCGCTTGTTGCTTATGAATTATACAATGCCACTGGCCAGTTGATGCTTCAGGGAAGCGAAGTGCTTGCTGATGCTGGGGTTGATCTTTCTGGCTTGGAAACTGGAGTTTATTTTCTGCGATTGGAA
>CALLVY010000553.1 GCA_938015925.1 uncultured Saprospiraceae bacterium | reverse complement strand
TTGCACTTTAGGCAGATCCGAAACTCTAGAAGATCAGTATAAAAAATGCCTCTTACCTTTTTAGAAAAGCAAGAGGCATCGTTTATATTTTTACTTCTTCCCTTAAATAGGGAATCTCTTTCTGCCTGTCAATCTATGATTAATTCACTTTCGCAAATTGCTTCGTTGTAGATGTTCCATCTTCTTGAATTACTTGTAAATAATATTGTCCATTTAACAAGTCAGCTAATTGAATGGTAGCTTGATTTGAGTCTATTGTGAAATGCTTCACGGCTTGTCCTAAAGCATTATAAATAGTAGCCATTCCTTTACCATTCATAAGGGTCAAATGATCCTTAGCTGGGTTTGGAAATATTGCTGGAATACTTCCTGTATTGGTAGAATATTCAACAGCAACAACAGAAGAATATTCATATTTTCCATCATAGTCCATTTGCTTTAAGCGATAGTAATTATTACCTTCTACTGGATTTTGATCTATAAAAGAATACACTTGCAATGCCTCCGTCGTCCCTTTCCCTTCAATAAAATCAAGTCGATCCCATTCGATACCATCAGAAGTTTTATGGCCTCTTTCAACTACAAAACCTTCGTTATTGAATTCAGAAGCTGTTTCCCAAGTCAAATTGATTTGACGGTCTTTCTTTATCCCATCAAAAGAGATTAAATCAACAGGTAATGCACCGGCAGTATAAGTACAAGTTACAGAAGACCCCGCATAATTAAAAACAATATCTCCATCAAAATTTCCATTAACTCCACCGAAATCTCCACTAGATCCAACGCCGCGAATTCTCCATTGATCGGGCGTTCCAACAGGTCCGTCAAGCAAAAGGTCTGCCACAAGTATAGTAATTGTGCCACCTCCAGCTGCAGGAAAGTCAATGGAAACAAGACCGACCAAAGCATCATCTCTATCAGTCTCACTAAAAAAACCTAAATTAAATCTACTCCCAGTAGGATTTGGAGTAGCTGTATCAGGACATTGCCCAAAGAGCATTGCGTTGGTCAGAAAAACAAAAGTCAGAAGTGTAAGTATTTTTTTCATCTTTATTCATTTAATGGTTAAGAATGTAAGTTTTATTTTTCGTAGTTCTAAAATCGATTGCCTAAGCATCTTGGAGTTCCTTAATCCGCTTTCGCAAATTGCTTCGTAACAATTGTTCCATCTTCTTGAATTACTTGTAAATAATATTGTCCTTTTAATAAGTCATCCAATTGAATGCTAACTTCATTAGCGTCTATTGTCAAATGCTTCACGGCTTGTCCTAAAACATTATAAATAGTAGCCTGCCCTTCTCCGTTGATAAGTGTCAGCTGATCCTTAACTGGATTTGGAAATAATTTTACTGGTGTACTTCCATTTATGTTAGAATTACTAGAAGTCATCAGATATTCACAAGCTTCAGAAGTACCATCCGTTTTATTGAAAGTTAAAGTGCCTTCAAAGTTTCCATTTTCTCCGCCAAAATAGTCATCAGTAGATGTAACCGCTCGAATTCTATAAACATTGTCGCCACCAACGGGTCCATCAATTGTAAGATCTGCCACAGGTACAGTAATTGTTGCTCCACAACTACATCCAGCACCAGCAGGAAAGGTAATAGATTCAAGAGTAGCCCAAATCGCATCCCTATCAGTCTCCAAAACATAATTCAGGTTAAAGGTTTTGTTAGTAGGATTTGGGGTTGCTGAATCAGGACACTGTCCAAAAAGCAGTGTGTTGGTCAGAAAAACAAAAGTTAAAAGTGTAAGTATTTTTTTCATTTTTATTCAATTAAAGGTTAGGAATGTAAGTTTCGTTTGTTTTTGGTAATTATAAAGTAGTTCTCAAGTTGAATATTTAGGGCTCCCGGAGGATTCCATTAAAACGGCTTAAAGCTCTATTCTTAAAATTTTAAGGAGATAATATTTATGAATTTGGTCTTGAGCATACTTTTTTGAAAGTTTTACAATTTAGCTTAAGGACCAAATAAAGCTGTAGCACTAATTTAGCATTTTGTGGAAGAGAGCTTTAGCTAGTATCTATCATTTACTTGTGAAAATCTAACAATTCCTATATAAGTATTCCAAAAACAAGCTGATAATTACCGATTATCTACTTAGGCATTGATTCAATAGCTATAAATCAACAAATAAAAATCCCCTCCACCAAAGTAAAATTTAGTGGAGAGGATTCAGATGATTTTTAAAAAGGGAACATGCTCTTTCCTATCAATCTTTCATTTCCTGATCAATTGATTTTAATACAATAAAATATTTTATATATTAATTCACTTTCGCAAATTGCTTCGTAATAATTGTTCCATCTGCTTGAAGCACTTGTAGGTAATATTGTCCATTTAATAAATCAGCCAATTGAATGCTAACTTGGTTAACGTCTATTGTCAAATGCTTCACGGCTTGTCCCAAAGCATTATAAATAGTAGCCTTTCCTTTTCCATTAATAAGCGTCAATTGATTCTTAGCTGGATTTGGAAATATTTCAAGTTCATTTAGTCGATTAAAGTCAACGGAAACAGTTTTTGAGTACTCAAATTTTCCATCAAAATCCAATTGCTTGAGACGATAGTAGTTTGGTCCTTGAGTCGGTGATTTATCTATAGATGCGTAAGTATTTAAAACAGAAGCGGTTCCTTTACCTTCTACGAATTCGAGCATATCCCAGGCGATACCATCTTTACTTTTTTGAATTTCAAATCCTCTGTTATTCTCTTCACTTGCGGTCTGCCATTCTAATAATATGCGATCATCCTTAGCATTGGCATTAAAGCTGACTAAGTCAACTGGCAATACTCCGACAACGCAAACGATCACTTGTCCATGTCCACCTGCTGATGAATTAGTACCATTAGAACCTTTTCCTCCTCCACCTCCTCCTGGAAACCCTCCGTCGTTTCCTCCTGCTCCGCTGTCTCCTCCATCTCCTCCAGCTGCTCCGGGTGATCCAGCTGTGCCGCCATCACCACCGTCGGTACCGCTAGCATTACCTCCATCGCCCCTTCCAGGTCCGGAACCACCACCTCCTCCTCCTCCACTATCATTACCAGTACCAGTTCTAGCTCCACCGATTCCTCCGGCTACCGACCCAGCAGGTCCCGTTCCCCCCGCACCTATGATGATGGTATGGCCTCGACCACCTCCTCCAACAACTTCATCACCGCCTCCATCGATATCAAAGGAGGTGTCTCCTCCTGCAGCTCCGACACTTCCCTGTCCAACAACTATAGGGAAAGTCGCACCTGCTGTAACAGAATATGTGGCATCAAAATAGGCACCACCGCCACCGCCATTTCTGCTAGCATTAGCTGCTGTACCTCCTGATGTACCTCCTCCAGCTCCCCAAGCTTTAACTTCTATCATTAAGTCAGTACCTGCAGGAATCGTTAAAACCCCATCCATAGTTAAAGTGCAAGTACTACCAACAGTAGCTCCAATAGTACAATCCTGAGCATAGCTCCATGTAACGCATAAAAAGAAAATAAAAAGTAGTGTAAATAGTTTTTTCATTTCTATTAGTTTTTGGTTTAGAATATAAACTTATAATCAAAGGCAGTGGCTCTAAGGCTAGGCGATAAAATGGATTTTTCCATTCAGAATTTTGAGGGGATAATACTTAAAGAAGTGGTTTGAGATAGCATTTTTGACCAGAGTACAATTACCAAGTTAGAGGCCCTTCTAAATAAGATATATTTGGAATTGACAAGAGTCTAGCTAACAATATAGTGTTTCTTTGAAGGAATGTCAATATTAGATAGGTCATTTAAGTAAGTGCTTGGACAAAATTGGGTTAACATTAATCAGTGAAGTATTTTAGTTCTAATTGACTAAATTTTATGCTTCATCCTTTTGGCTGTAGCGTAAAATTTGGGAAAAGTAGGACTAAAAGACTCAGTGATTAAACTATAACTTAATTTAGTCCAAGCACTTAGTGTGCGGAAATTGTGTTTACAATAAGTTGGATAGAAAATTTTCTTTAGTCGAGACAAAAAACGCAGGCGATGCCATAACATCGACGAGCTTGTCTGGCCACCGGACAGGTATTTTTAACGAAGGATAAAGGAAATATTTCATTCAAATTATTAGTAAATTTAATTCTGGACACTACTTTAGTAATCCACGAAATTACTTACTGATGGGGATTCATCAAAAATCTTGAATGGTATAAATTTAAGGCTTATGATCCTTTTTTCAGAAAATGTGGGAAGTCTGTCGTTTTTTCACAGCAAATCTGCTCCATCACCTGTTGCAACTGCGTTTTCAAAATAGAGATCGTATGATCACCTCCTTGATTACCTAAGGCTGCGACACCATACATAAAGGCTCTTCCTAAAAAGGTAAATGCCGCACCAGAAGCCATGCTGCAAGCAATGTCAGGCCCTGAACGAATACCGCTATCCATCATGACTGTAATTTGATCGCCATATTTTTCCGCAATTCGCGTCAGTGGTTTTATCGTACTTTCACCAGCATCCAACTGTCTACCGCCATGATTGGAAACGATGATACCATCCAGTCCTAATTTAATAGCCTTTTCTGCATCCATTTCATTAGCCACACCTTTCAATACTAACTTGCCTTTCCACATATCGCGGATAGGTTTAATTTTTTCCTCGTCCAAGCGACCTGAGAAAGTTTTATCCATAAATTTACCTAGCTGAGACATGCTCAATCCTTTTGGAGTATAAGGTTTCAAGGTTTTAAAACTTGGCTGACCGTGATACAAAGTCCGTAAGGCCCAGTTTGGGTGCATCACAATTTCTACCATATTTTTAAAGGTCATCTTCGGGGGCATTCCCAGACCATTACGAATATCGCGTGGACGATAACCAAAGGTCGGTACGTCACTCAGTATCACCAAAACGGGCATTTCAGCAGCAGCCGCGCGCTTGAGAATATCGTCACGCATGGAGTTTTCTGTAGGATGGTAAAGTTGAAACCACGCCTTGCCTTCGGTGATTTCTGCAATGCGTTCGATGCTCGAAGTCGTCACGGTACTGAGACAGAAAGGGATGTTGTGTTCAAAAGCAGCTTTAGCTAAAATCTCGGGAGAATTGGGCCACATTAAACCCTGCAATCCGACAGGAGAAATGCCGAAGGGTGCGTCGTATTCGTGTCCAAACAAAGTTGTTTTCATACTCGACCCACGGTGTTTGGTCAGGTACTCTGGGATGAGTTCTACCTCGCGTATTTCGCGTGTATTCTTGCGGAGATTCGTATCTTCATTACAACCGCCATCCAAGTACTCAAACGCAAATGCAGGGATACGTTTTTTCGCTTTTGTTCTTAAATTATCTATCGACGGATAGTTCGAATTATATTTTAATGCTTTGCTCATTTGTCTTCTTTGAATAATTATATTCTATAATTGAAAGATTTTTTCCATCAGCATCCACTTTTCGCCTGGTTTGGCAATCGGTAGTGCTTGTTGATATTTCCACATCAATTCTTCCCACTCCTGTACGACAGTATTAGCGGCATCCGCTGCCGCTTTTTCTGCAAAAGAGAAAGAAGCATTCGTTGTCATTATCATAAACAATCGATTGCCGACACAATAGATTTCCAGATCCTGAATGCCCGACTCCTTGATGCTTTGAATAATTGCAGGCCAAACCGCAGCATGATATATTTTATACTCAGCAATTAAGTCGGCATTGTCTTTTAAATCAAGTGCGAAACAGTGTTTTATTAATTCCATGATTGTAAGTAGTTTAACGGAATTATTTAAATAATTTAATCCCGTTGCTTAGTCCTATAATGATCGATCCAAATGTGTGTAACCTCCGTCCACAAACAACAATTGTCCAGTTGTGTGACTCGACCTTTCGGAAAGTAAGAAACTAACAGCATCCGCTATTTCCTGAGCAGTCGTCATCCGATTTTCCAAAGGAATATTTTTAGTAATACTTGCCAACTTTTCTTCGGGATTGTCAAAGGTCTTAATCCATCTGTCATATAGCGGTGTATAACACTCCGCAACAATAACAGCGTTTACACGAATACTAAAAGGAAGCAATTCTACCGCCCATTCGCGGGTCAAAGCGTTACGTGCACCGTTGGCAGCGGCATAACCGGATGTACCACCTTGTCCTGTAAAAGAGGTTTTAGAACCGATATTGACAATCGCTCCTTTACTCTTTTTGAGGTAGGGCAAAACCAAATGCGCCATGTGGTAATAATGAACTACATTGCGTTTCAAGGATTCCACAAAACCATCATAACTACCGGATTCCAATCCGATACTATCATTTACTCCAGCATTATTAACCAATCCGTCAATCCGTCCGAATTCTGTAACTGCTTTTTCGATGGCAGCTGTACATTGTTCCGGATCGGTCAGTTCGGCGAAAGCATAAGATACTTTAGCTCCTTTTTCTTCTATGTTTTTTACAGCTTGCAAAACAGTCGCTTGATTTCTACCGATAATAAAAGGAATCGCTCCTTCTTCCACTAATGCGGTAACTATTCCGTAACCAATTCCTTTTGAACCACCCGTCACGATGACGACTTTACCTTGTAAGTTTAAATTCATAATTCGTTTTTTAAATTATAAAAAGAGGTGGCATTTCTGCCCATAATCTTCGACTGTTCGGACTCAGAAAAATTCGCAATGTACTCTTGTAAAATATTTAATTGTGCAGCATAATCAGCAGCTAATAAACAAACCGGCCAATCCGAGCCGTACATCACTCTATCCGTACCAAATGATTTGAAAATCACGTCGAGATAAGGTGTAAAATCTGACTTTTTCCACTTAAAATCGTCCGTCTCTGTAACCATACCCGATAGTTTACAAAATACATTCGGATACTCTGCCAATGCTGCTACATTAGTTTGCCACTCTCTATCTAATCCCTTAGAAATTTGCGGTTTTGCTAAATGGTCTAACACAAATTTTTGCTTAGGAAATGCTTTTACCAATTCAATTGCTGCAGGAAGTTGTCGGGCAAAAACTAAGATGTCATAAGTCAATCCGAACTGTCCCAAAAAACCGATACCTCGCTGTACATCCTTACGCAATAAAAAGTCATCCGCTTCGCCTTGAGCAATATGTCGTACGCCTTTAAACAGAGGATTTTTAGCATAGTGCGCCAAACGTTCTTCCACATTTTCTTTTCGCAAATCGACCCAAGCGACAACGCCTTTGATGAAATCATTTTTTGCTGCTAAAGCAAGTAAGAATTCTGTTTCTGTTTCCGATTGATCTGCCTGTACTGCCACACATCCGTCAATATTATTTTCGGACAACAACGGTTGTAAATCCTTGGGCAAAAAATCCTTTCGGATGACAGACATTGTGTCGTCAATCCAGGCATCGCGTACAGGATCAAACTGCCAAAAATGTTGGTGTGCGTCTATTTTCATGATACAGCGAATGGGATTACTTCTTGACGTGAAATTCCTAATCCGTCGATACCGAGTTCCATTACATCACCTGCTTTCAAATATTTAGGAGGATTGAAACCTAGACCAACTCCAAAGGGAGTTCCCGTCGAAATGATATCGCCTGGCAATAAAGTCATAAATTCACTGATATAACTGACCACTTTCGGAATGTCAAAAATGAAGTCAGAAGTATTACTGTCTTGTATCGTTTCACCATTGAGTTTGAGCCATAAGCGCAGATTGTGTGGGTCAGCGATTTCATCTTTGGTTGCCATAAATGGACCTAAAGGTGCAAAGGTATCACAGCTTTTTCCTTTAACCCATTGTCCCTCACGTTCCAATTGAAAAGCACGTTCACTGACATCATTATGCACCATATAGCCCGCCACGTAATCCATCGCTTCGCTTTCTTTTACATAAGAAGTTTTCTTACCGATGACCACTGCCAATTCTACTTCCCAATCCGACTTTTCGCTACCACGTGGCAACATTACATTATCGTTTGGACCAACAATCGAAGAGGTAGCTTTAAAAAACAAAACTGGCTCGCCTGGTACTGCCATGCCGCTTTCTGCCGCATGTTTAGCGTAATTTAAACCGACACAAACAATCTTAGATGGACGTGCCGTTGGTGCCGCTAAGCGAATACTATCATTGACTGTTGGACAAGATTTTTGGTTCGTCTCTAACCATTTTTTAAGACGAGTGATCCCGTCAGTTGCGAAGAAGTTTTCGTTATAATCTTCGCCGAATCCCGATACATCAATGCGGGTATTGTCTTCAAGTTGTAAGCCGGGTTTTACCGAGCCTTCATTTCCAAATCTGATTAATTTCATATTATTTTAAAGTATTTATTTTTTAAATCTGTTCTTAAATATTGTGATTTTTATCCGTTCAATTTAATAAATCCGCCATCAATCGGAAAATCCGTTCCTGTGATAAAAGAAGATTCGTCCGATGCCAAGAAAAGTGCTAAATCTGCTACTTCCTGCGGTTTACCCATGCGTCCTATTGGTTGCGTTGCAGATAGCTTTGCAAAAGTTTCCTTCTCTTTCCCAGGATAGTTTTTAGCGATAAAATTATCTACAAAAGGAGTGTGTACTCGCGCTGGTGAAATACAATTACAGCGAATTCCTTCTTTTAAATAATCCTTTGCCACCGAGTATGTCATCGTCAAAACGGCCCCTTTAGTCATCGAGTAGGCAAACCGGTCGGAGATACCTACCGAAGATGCAATAGATGCCATATTAATGATGACCCCACCACCTCGTGTTTTAAAGTCCGCGATTGCAT
>CALLVY010000552.1 GCA_938015925.1 uncultured Saprospiraceae bacterium | reverse complement strand
TGGTCTGCTATGAACATGGAAAGTCTGCGAGAACGCATTGGAAAGTCATTGAACGAAAAAATCAGCAAACGCGGATTCACTTTTTCCCGATTACAGGTAGAACGCATCAATTGCGCGTTCATGCGGCTCATCCCTTGGGTTTGAACACCGCGATCATTGGAGATGATCTCTATGGCCGGAAGCTGGATCGCTTGCATTTGCATGCGGAGTTTATTGAGTTTACCCATCCGGTGAGTAGGGAGGTGATGCAGTTTGAGGTGGCTGCGGAGTTTTAGTTTTGCGGTGGACTTTTTAGCTTTCTGCTTTTCTTAGTTTTTCATTGACAATCCTTTTTATTTTTCCGGTACCAATAATGATGGGCCCTTCTCTGAAATCAAAATTCATCCCTTCTTTTAAGCTGTTGGCGAAATGATCTTTGGATACTATACTTATTTTTGCTTCTACACGATCTCCTGGAAATACTATTTTTCGTTCTATAAATGTTTGTTCTCCTGAAGTTTGATTGTCATCAAAATCAAATTGAATATGAGGGCGATAACCAGACTCGAAGACTGGTGTTTTTCGCCCACCATTTTCTGTTGTATTAAAGTATAACTCTGCGATAAAATCAACTTCCTGTTCCTCAGATTCCACCTTGTTGTTTTGAAAGTATTCCCAGGCAAGGACTTCCAGTTCCCCCGCAGTCAACTCTGTGCCAGCTTCATCAAAGATTTTATAGTTTTCCTGACTGTCTCCAATCGGAGATTCTCCATCCAGTCCTAGGAGTAAGGTGTAAAAAGAATCCGTAAGCGCCGTATTCAAAATCTGTCGAATTTTTTCATGGCCAGCTTCATCCAAATTCATGGACTTAATCAATCGGGAAACTTCTGTATTTTTCTTAGAATCCAGGTAGGAATCCAATAAGGTTTTTCTTTCTAAATAAAATCCTTTTACAAACTGTTCTGGTGTCATTTGGGTATTTGTTTTCGACGCTTTTCTGTTAATAATATTTCTGTAATTATTCAGCTCAAATGAAATCTTTTTAAATACTCTGGAGGGAAGCTCGTACTGGCCAGAGGCCGATAGCCATTCACCGAACCAAGGATTTTTTAATCACCTGCGGATGCTCGGTAAATGCTATTGCATTTTAACCGAATCGGATTGCTGGCCTCTGGCCACTACCCAGTACGATCAATACTACGGAGGATATCCCCAGTTTTGGAACCTGCCTATCGCAGGTATTTATTTTCGATGCTTTTCTGTTAATACTATTTCTAAGGATAACTTACAACTTCACCACGCGTTCCACTTTTCCCTTACTCAAAAACAATTGAATGATCTTCGCCACATCCGGATTGTGCGGATAATTATCAATGACATCCTTGGCCTGATAATTACTAATGCCTTCTTCGGATATTTCAATAAAGCCATAGCCTCGATATTCTCCATTTTCCACGAGGACGACCGCCTTTTCTTCCTCATTTCTACCTTTATCATAAATCAAAAAATCCTCGGTAAAGTCAATTCGTAGCGTATCAATCGCTTCCAATACTCGAGCATTATAATCTTCTGGAGATTCCTCTTCGATACAAGCACCTCGACACTTATGGATATGGTAATAAAAACAAGGACTGCTCACACTGTCTACATGACAATACTTTTGGCACAATTCAAACTGTTCCAAAATACGCGTGATTCCTCCACGGGCGGAATTGAGACTTGGGTATTCGCGGAGTATTTTAAATTCCTTTTTTTGTTTTTTACTCACTTTGGCAAAATCGACACAAAGATAGCCTTGTTCATTTTCATGCATGTAAATGATGTAGGGGAAATTGCGAGCGCGTTGGGCGCGATTGATTTTAGGATGTAGGGCTTTGATTTCACAGCTTTCTTTGAGTAGTGCAATGAGTTCGCTCCCGGTTATTTCATAAGTAATTTCATGGACCCCACTGGAGATTTTTTCTCCTTTGGGAGTTTGATCGGCAAAGTGTTGCATCACTCGGCTTTTGATATTGATGCTTTTACCGACATAGATTACTTCGCCATCTTTGGCGTGAAAATAATAAACTCCAGTTTCCTCTGGCAATTCGTGCAGCATTGGTAAGCTAATATTCGGAGGAAGTCTAGATTCCTTTACGCCGAGGTTGACCATTTTATCGATGGCTTCCTCTTGTTCTTCCATATCTAAAATGCGTTCAAAGACATTGACGGTAGCCATTACATCTGCCATCGCCCGGTGCCGGTCATTGACTTCAATTTTGAAATGTTTGATGAGGTGGCCCAAGCTATAGCGCCCAATCCAGGGAAAAGCCTTTCTACTTAGGCGAACGGTGCAAAGAAGCTTGCGCGTATAAGTATAGCCCAGGCGTTTAAACTCAGCGCGGAGGAAATTATAATCAAAGCGAACATTATGAGCGACAAAGACTTTACCTTCGGTCAATTGAACCACTTTTTTGGCCACTTCAAAAAATTTAGGAGCATCCTCCACCATTTCTTGGGTAATCCCCGTGATTTGAGTAATATTGTAGGGAATAGATCTTTCTGGATTGATTAATGTTTCAAAGGAATCAATGATCTTTTCTCCATCATGAATGGCAATGGCAATTTCCGTGATTCGATCATTACCAGCTTGACCACCGGTCGTTTCTAAGTCAACAATTGCGTATAAATTATTTTTCATTGGTGCAAAATTCTATTTGTCTATAACTCTAGCTTGGGGCTTCACAAAGCTCTAAATGTTTAAATACTCCTGCTTTTGTGAGATTTGATGTTTCTAGACGTTTTCTAAATAGAAAACGCAGAGGAACTAAAATACCAGAGGTAGGAGGAAGGAATTTGGGATAATTAAATCCTCCGGGTATATTTAGTCTCTCTGCGAATGTATTGCTATTGATAGTAAAGTCAATTTGATATGGTAGAATGTTCAAAACTTGAGATACAAAGTGTAGTGAGTTAGCGACTGACTTCACCTCAATAAGCAAATCAAAAGTACAATTATGCTTGCGAATCTAAAAATGTTTGTTCTCTTTCTTTTTTTATTTCCTTCAATTCAGACGGGTTGTAGCCAAAAGACAGTTCCTCCGCCGCCAATTGATACCTCTCCGCCTATTGTATTGCCCGAAACGGGCCCGGATGAAAGTCCACAAGCGCTGGTTTTAGGTGCAGAACGCTTTGATGAATACCTATCGGTCTTACATCAAAAGAAAGTGGCTGTATTGGTCAACCAAACTTCGATGATTGGGTCGACGCATCTGGTAGATCGCTTGTTAGAGAAAGGAGTGGATATTGTGAAAATCTTTGCTCCGGAGCATGGCTTTCGTGGCGAAGCGGATGCGGGAGAACAGGTGAAAGATGGCAATGATCTAAAAACGGGACTTCCAGTTGTTTCTTTGTATGGAAAAAAGAAGAAACCCGGGCCAGAGGATTTGCGAGGGATTGATTGGGTGGTCTTTGATATTCAAGATGTTGGTGCTCGGTTTTATACCTATATTTCCAGTATGCATTATGTGATGGAGGCTTGCGCCGAAAATGGTTTAGGCTTTATGGTGCTGGATCGACCGAATCCTAATGGCCATTATGTGGATGGCCCAATCTTGGATTTGGCTTATCAAAGTTTTGTGGGCATGCATGAGGTTCCGACGGT
>CALLVY010000551.1 GCA_938015925.1 uncultured Saprospiraceae bacterium | reverse complement strand
TGGCAGGTATTATAAAATCATCAGGAGCGATCAATCCTCGTCACCGAGGGCTTGCACCCAATGCCGATATCATCGTGCAGAAAACAAGTTTGATTACTTATTTTGCCGAAGATTATTTCAAAGACTTCGGAATGGTGGTGACCAATAATTCTTATGGGACAACTTCTAAATGCGAACTAAATGGTTTGTACAATTATTCCAGTGAAGGATTAGATAAGCAATTGAATAAATTGCCGGAAGTCTTGCACTTGTTTGCTGCGGGAAATAGTGGTTGGGAAACTTGTGGAGCTTATCCTAAATCGTATCATACCGTATTGAGGTATTATCAGGCGGCAAAAAATGTATTGACGGTAGGAAATGTAAAAGACAATAGATTAATTAATCCCAACTCTAGTAGAGGGCCCGTTTTAGATGGTCGTTTAAAGCCTGAGATTTGTGGAATAGGAACAGGCGTGATGTCTACTGATCGGGAAAATGGATATTGGAATGCTTCGGGGACGAGTATGTCTTCTCCTGCGGTAGCAGCTACCATTGGTTTGATGTATGAGCATTACCGCAATAAAAATGGTGGAGCAAATCCAGAAGGTGCTTTGATGAAAGCCATTGCTTGTAACACCGCTGAAGATTTGGGAACTAAAGGACCTGATTTTACTTATGGATATGGTTTGGTGAATGCACCCAATGCCATTAAGGCAATTGACAATAACTATTTTGGTTCTGATCAAATTGAAAACGGGAAAAGTAAAAAACATGATTTGATGATTCCTAACGGAGTTGAGAAAGTAAAAATTATGTTGTACTGGCATGATGTAGAAGCAAATGCTGCTACTGCCACTAAGACACTTGTAAATGATTTGGATTTAAAAGTCGTAGACCCCAATAATACTTCTTATTTGCCTTGGGTACTAGATCCAAGTCCAGAGAAAGTTGAAGACATCGCAGTTCGTAAAGTAGACCGTTTGAATAATATAGAACAGGTGACTATTGATATGCCTGTTGCCGGGAATTACTCCATTGATATTTCAGGTTTTGATGTGCCATTTGGGCCTCAGAAATATTACTTTACTTATGAATTTATTAAGTCAGAAATTGAAGTGGTTTTTCCTATCGGAGGAGAAGGTTTGACACCGAATGTGAATGAAAAAATTCGATGGAAAGCAGAAGAATCGAATACCTACAAATTTAAAGTGGAATGGAGTGGAGACAATGGTGGTACCTGGAACTTGATTAAAAATAATGTATCTGCTACTGCTCGAGTGGTAACCTGGAAAACACCTGCGGCCATAACAGAAAAAGCTCTGGTACGGGTTACTAAAATTGATGGCAATCTGTCAGATGTTTCGGATGCTAATTTTTCGATCATCGCTTCTCCCAAAAATCTAGCAGGAACGGCCATCTGTGCAGGGATGATAGATCTGAAATGGTCACCAGTAGAAGGAGCCGTTGCTTACGATGTAATGATGTTGAGAGAAGAAGGAATGGTGTCGGTCGGAAGTACAACGGATAGCACTTTTATGGTAGAAGAAGATATGATTATTGGAGAGAAATATTGGTTTTCTGTTCGAGCCAAAGGGCCAGAATCAACTTATAGTGAAAGAGCGATAGCTACTTCTTGTATTCCCGAATTATTGGGTTCTTGTGATTGGGAGAATGATGCTAATGTTTATCCAATGACGCAAGTATTAAGAGGTCGGGAAAAAATGAGTACTTCTTTGAGTACTGCCGAAAGAATTAGTATTGAAGTAGATAATATTGGAGCCAATAGTTTGAATGGGTTTAAATTGTCGTACAGTGTAAATGGCGAACCAGCTGTTTCGGAGTATTTTAGTGGCAGTCTTAATGAAGGAGCAAAAATGGTGTATACTTTTAAAACACCAGTTGATCTTTCTGCTCCGAAAGATTATATGATCGACGCCTGGATTGATATTCCGGGAGATATTCGGCCAGAAAATAATTACCTGACTCGGGAGATTGAAGCCATCCAATTGGATCATCCCAAATTAACGCTTCCCTTTTTTGAAGGTTTCGATGAACTGTCTTTGGATCATTCTTTCAAGCAAAGTGAAATAGGGCCTGAGGGCTTGGGGAAATGGGATTTGGACTTAGGACAGGGTAGCTTGGCCATGGTCGAAAAATCTGATGAAAGCTTTGCCTTGACTTTAGGAAATACAGGAGAGGATAAAGGTCTTTTTGAAAATAGAGCTATTCTAAATCTAGAACTTTCTGAACTAGAAAATACAGACGAAGAAGTATACTTTGTATTCTCTTACAAAAGCAATGATAAAATCTTTACACTCAATGAAAATTTAGCAAAAGACCAAAATACCGTTTTCATTAGAGGAAGCGAAAATGATCAATGGATCAAACTTTTGACGCTAGGTAAATCTTCTGAATGGCAAAATATTCAAAACGTAAATATCACCAGAGTACTAAAGTCAGAAGGACAAACTTATTCTGGAACTTCTCAGATAATGTTTAGTCAATTGGGAAGTATTGCCCTGATGCTGGATAATATTAGTTTGTCACCAGCCAATAGATTGCCAGTAGCATTAGATACTTTTATGGCGGATAAAGTAGGAGAGTATGTAAGATTGAAATGGAGAACACTGGCAGAATCCGAAAATGATTATTTCGAAATAGAAATGGCAGAAGGAGCAGACGCAGTGGTCAGAGGAGATTACCGAACGATTGGAAAGGTAAACGGTCAAGGATTTTCTTCTGAAGCCGTAGAGTACGAATTTTTGGATAAAGAGTCGAATAAGCAAGGAGACCGTTACTACCGATTGAAGCAAGTTGATTTTAATGGAACTGCAACGGAAACGGAATTTAGAGTAGTGAGTTTCTCTCATGCTTCCGCAGAACTAACTTTTTATCCCAACCCATTTAAAGAAAACATTACCCTTAGTTACGAATCTGAAGTAGGCCAGGAAGCCATCATCAGAATATTCGACGGCAAAGGGCAAATGATCAAAGAATATCAGCAGCAATTTCAAAACGGCAGACAAGAACTGCCATTAGCAATCGACCCGAATTGGCCAGCAGGATTATACAATCTGCAGGTGGTGTTTGCTAATCAAACGATTCAGAGCTATCGAATTTCCAAAATATTGGATTAATACACAGTGTGAAAAGTTATTTGTTTTCTTGAAA
>CALLVY010000550.1 GCA_938015925.1 uncultured Saprospiraceae bacterium | reverse complement strand
CTTTTTTGCAAAGCAAGTGAGAAAACTTCCATTGGCTCTGCAATGGTCTGATTGACACTTCCTAAACTAATCAATTCTATAAATAAGATGCGATTATTGCTTTCTAATCCGACGACCCAAAAGTGTTCTCTATTTTGGTCTATTTCCTCTTCTCGAAGCAATATCTTTTGCATGATTCCAAATAGAGATCCTCCATTTAGAATTTTGATGCGCTCTTTTTTTGTTAGTTTGATGGTCATTAGATTTAGATTTAGTGGAAGTAGGCGAAAGATAGGAAATAAAACTAAATCAATTGGCCTTAGTCAGTATAATGTTGCTGCGAATAACGAGCATGGCTAAATGCTCGTCTTTTCTTGTTTTAAGGTTTGTATTTTAGATTCGGAAGGGTTCCGCTATATGCCGTAGTGAGCGAAGGAGGATATTTTTTCCTTTGCCCTTCTTGTGCCGGCGGGACGCCTAGCTTGTAGATCAGCTTGCTACTGGAGGTAGCAGCTAAGCGTTTTTTTTTCAAAAATATAGGTTGGTTTCAACAGGTTCTGCGATTCCTCAAAAAAGAATAGAACCTGCCTTTGCCATCAGGTCTCAGGTCTTCAGCCTTTTTATCTTAAACGGACAAAGTAGTATTAAGTGCTCGGGCAAAATGATGTCCGAGCACTTAAAGGTATTAGTATCACCTACCACCAAAGCATTACCCCATCTCCTCCTCAAAACATAGAAAATTTCCCAGTACTCCGATGCGCTCCATCCGTCATTTCAAAAACAAAAATGCCATCAGCGAATCTTGACAAATCTTCTTGTAGGCTGCCTGCGCCGGAAGCTAGAGACAAGGTGCAAACCAAAGTCCCTTGAACGGTATACACTTTGAGTTCGGTGTCTTGATTGAGTTGGTGGTAGTTGATGTAAAGTTGTTTATTGTGGCTGTAAACATCAATCGGAAATTCCTGGTTATGCTCCACGCTCGTTACTGGAGAGAGGGAAGAGTAAGTCAAGCCATTAAAGCTATTCCCCCCATTAGAGCTTGTAAAATCACCTGCGAAGTAAACATGGTCTTGGAATACTTCCGCAGCTCTTACTGTTTTGTCAAAATAAGCACCATCGGCAGCCTGGTCATTGCCAGAGGACTTAATACGGACAAAGCCATTCGAATAGGTTCCGATTACGGGTCGATTAGAGATATTGCCATAGGCAAAGACATTTCCGTCTCGTTCTATAAAGCCATGCACCAGTGGAGTCATGAATGTTGCATCAATTGGAGCCAATGGCCAAGTATTCCAAAGTCCATTGCTAAAAATAGAAACAGCATAGTGGACGTTGTCAAACCCAGTCAGATACAATTTTCCATCAAGGGATTCCACCTTTCTTACCGGCGGATGATTTCCTGTAAACCCCGCTTCCCAATTATTGTTACTGTTCCAATAGGCCATGTAATCAGTCGTGATTGTATGGATATGGCTAGAATCTATATTCGGAGCAGTAGTCGTAAATTCTCCGGCCACTAAAATCCTTCCGCTTACCTCTGTAATAGAATATACCGGACCATCTACAGAAAAGGCATTTGGAATGGTGTCATAACCGTTGTCGATTCCATTATAAAAGACAGCCTCATTGTTCCAGGTATCGCTATTGTAAATTTTCTTCGCTAAGTAAGGCATTTCCTGACCGTCTATTTTTTGGAAATCACCACCTATATAAATTCGGTCATCAATGTGAATGTCAAATACCGTCCCTTCCATATCACCTTGCTGTAATCCAGTCCAGGAAGTACCATCCCATACAGCGATATTCGTATAATCGGAATTGCTATTTAATTCGAAATTTCCAGCGATGTAAAGCTCCCCATTGAAGGTGACATCCATCGCATGAATTTCGCCATTGACGCCCTCGCCGAGGGTTTGCCAATTGCTGCCATCCCAGGAAATGATACTGTTGGCCGCTACGCCGTCAACGGCAGTGAAATCTCCGGCCATATACAACAAGTCGCCATCCTTACTGGTCTTCATTACATTTATTTGCCCTTCTATTCCTCCGCCATTTCCGACCTGGTTCCAATCGGTAGGTCTAGGTGGATAACCCGGCTGAATCCAGGCTAACTCTGCTGCTGTAAAACCATTGTCTTCCGTCCAATCAATGATGGCGGGATACTCTTTTACCAGTTCTGCGATATAGGAAAAATTCTTTTCTTCTTTTATCTGATTGACCAAATTAGTCTGTCCATCTGCTAGCAGCAAATAAGCAACCGCACAAGCCTTATTTTGATGATCGACAAAATAAGGCTGCCGTTGTTGATGCGAGGTATTTTCTGGGAAGACTGCCGTTTGTGTATATGCTGCTAAGACCGCAAGGTGCTGTGTTCTTTTTGTTCGCTGGTCTGGGTTTAAATGAGTCGTGTTTTTTGAACTTAATATCTGCTGAACCAACTGAAGGTGTAGCTGGATTCGTTCTTTATCTCTGTTAAAGCTTAGCAGATCTGTGGAAGCCTTTAATTGCTTTTCATAGTGCTGCCATTCCTTATTTATTTCTTGTAAATGTTGAAATAGTGGTACGGCATCAGCTGGGTTTAAGGCTTGTGCTATTCCAACATTTAGATTTAGGGAAAGGAATAGGAATAAAGAAAGCCTTCTTAAGAAAAGAAAGAGGAGGTGTTTTACATTTTTCATAAACGCTTTGTTTTAGTACATTGAGGGAAGGAAGTGGTTAAAAACTTTTATTCCCTTTAGTAATGAAAATTTTCATAGTTCGAATTAAAGATAGGTAAAATCAATTTTTTTTTAGAAAACCCTAGTATTGGAATTTGGTAAAAGCTTTACACTTTTACGATTAGATGTTATTTTTATGTAAAAATTTAGGAAATAGAATTTCTTGGACTTGCATTTATGTCAGATAACGTTCCCATTATACAATGAAGTTGTTTTATCCTGTGTTATTTTACTTTTTACACCAATTTTTTCTTGGTAAACAAAACTACTTTTTGATCTTCCTAGCTCTAATTTTTTTTATCTCCTCTACTGAAAACCCAGTTACCTCTTGAATAATTTCAATTGGTTGTCCTAAGCTTTTCAGACTCTTTTTACACAGTAGACCAAGCCACTTCCAAGAAATTCCTTTTTGCTTCGTCTTTCCTAACTAACGCTTCCGCTTGTTTCTTCATTGGCTCTTCCAAAATATAATCCGGAACATACTTCTTACTCCGAGCTAATTTTTTCATAAGTCCCAAATCGACAAAACTAATAAAGTCTTGTGTCGAGGTAATAATATTTTGGAGAAAAATTTCCCAACTCTTTTCATCAAAAAAAGAACAGCTAAAATGTTCCTCTCGGATATTTTAGCTGTTCCTAGAATTTCAAATTAATTGATTAGTCTTTAGGCTAATTTCTAATCACCTTTTCTGTTTGCAATAAACGACCATCCACTTCATTAAACCAAGTCAAGAAATAAATACCTGGTGCTAAGTCCCTATTGATCTTTAAGACTTCTCCTTCCACCAGATTATTTTGTTCAAAGACTACCCTTCCTTGCATGTCCATAAGACGTACGGAGGTCGTACTTGCTCCACTTACTTCATAGGGTAATTGCACATTCAGTGCACTACTAAAAGGATTTGGAAAGACCTTCATCTTTTCCTCCCCTACACTCCAATTCGCTGTTGCCGCTTCGTCATTATTCGTTTCGATATTTTCTTTTGTAATCGAACTTTGTGTGATCACAGTAGCAGAACCAGATCCGCAGCCCTCTATCACGACATCATCAATGTAGATATAATCAGCATCACTGGAAGCATCACATCGAAAACGGAATTTGGTATCTCCAGAAAATGGGCCTGAAATGGATACGGTTTCAAACTCTCTAGAATTATTCTCAAAATCTGTTCCTCTAGCCCAAGTTTCTACCGTAGAAAAAGAGCTTCCCCCATTCGTAGATATTTGCAACCAAAAATCTTCTCCACTCTCCATCGATCTCG
>CALLVY010000549.1 GCA_938015925.1 uncultured Saprospiraceae bacterium | reverse complement strand
GTAAAAGAAGAAAAGAATCCTTTTTCTAAAAGGGTTTTATTTTTTAAAGCAGAGCGAAAGAGCTCAAAGGCTTCTCGGATAAACTCTCGATCTCCGGTATTCAATCTTTTGATGCAATAATTGATGGCCACCAGGTAAAGGTCCCGGATTTCTGCGGGCGGTAGCAATTGCCAATTTTGGTTGATGCCATTTTTAAGTTGTTGAAAATTTTTCTCCGAGGCTACGGTATTCCCCTTGTCTAATTCTTCTTGCGCTTTATAGCTAAAATAATACAAGCCCACTACGGGTTCGTTCAAGTATTCTCCCGTTTCTAAAAAGGTTAAAATTTGAGGTAAAAATTTTAGTTTTTGATCTTGCCCGGAAATGGTTTTATTGGATTGCATGACACAGGCCAGTCGGAGGATTTCGGAGATGTAGAAAATATTTAGGGGGGCGACTATTGCATGGAAATTCGTTTCCTCGCTCTTTCGCTGCGAGGTAAAGACGATGTCTTCGATTCCGATTTTGTATTTTTGAAAATAAAAATCGCGATCCTCAAAAGGCTCCTTTGCTAAAAGACTCCGCGCATTGGAAAGTTCTTTTTCGAAGAAAGACTCCAGTCCTTTTTTCCGCAAGGACTCACAGAGGTATTGCTTGACACTCACGCCGTCGGCTTCCCATTCCGCTTGTGCCAAATAGCGTTTTAGAATTTGCAACAAACAAGAATTGACCTGCCGAAGCTTTTTATCATCAAAGCTCAAATGCGGATAAACCACCTCAAAAACCCTTTCCCGATCAAGGATTTCAGGCTTAGCATCCGCCATAGCAGCGTCGATATAATCAAAAAGCAAGACCACATCTTCCCGCTGATTATAGTATGGAGAACGAACAAACTTCCTAAATTCTCGCCAATCTCGCTTTGAAAGCTGTTTAAAATAGAAAATCAGGTTGGTTTTTTGCATGTCTAATTTATATTTTCATTTACAAATATAAACATAATTACTTGACTATCAATATCCTAAAAACAAAAGTTGATTTACTATTCAATAAATGTGTTTTTGATTAGGAGGAAAAAAAGTTGGACTTTTGAATCATAAATAAGGTATTAACCAGATAAAGCTATTCTTCTGGTAAAAACCAATACTTTTAAAGACAAAATTCCGATATAGAAAACTTAAAACATAGGAACATGAATAAATCAAAATTGACCTTTTTTATATTAGCCTTGATCCTACCCTGTCTAGCTATGACTCAGGGATGGGAAAGAACATACAACGATGGTTTTTCAGCAACCATTGGTAAAGCCGCTACTCGAACGATGGATGGCGGAATCCTCTTAGCAGGAAACGAAGACAACAACCTCACCTTTTTGGAGCAGAATTATATCTACAAAATAAATAGCGCAGGAGAGGTCCAATGGGTTTTTCGCGACAGCCTCCATATCGACAAACACGTCAACACCTTAGAGGTCTTTGCCTGTGCTGATGGCAATATCTTATTGAGTTCCTTGTATGACGATAAACTACCTATGGACCATTTTGTGTTCCAAAAAATAACACCTACCGGAAATGTCCTCTGGTCTTTTGATGAAAATTTTTCGCAATACTTAGATTATGTTATCGATGTTGAAGAAACTCCTGCAGGAGACTTCCTACTAACCGGTCCTTATGAACACCCATTATATGGCGACAGAGTTGGCTTAGTCAAAATAGATAATAATGGAACTTTACTCTGGGAAAAAAAATTCCATGCCGTTGATCAACGTGCAAGTGCACCAGACATTCTCCTTGCCCAAAATGGAGATATTTTAATGGTTGGTCAATCGGGTTTTAGCAATCAGGATTACCAGGATTTTTTCAAAAGATTAGATTCAACGGGTAATGAAATCTGGTCAAGAGAATACGCCAAACCTAATAATCACCTAGGAGTAAAGATCTTGGAGTTAAACAATGGAGAGATAATCATTGCAGGACAATCCACTAACGATAATTTTGAATCTCTTGCTTCCTTGCAAAAAGTAGATGCCAATGGAAATGAAATCTGGTATCAAATCTATGACACCATGGGATTTCAAGGTATGGAAAGTGTGGAACTAAGCAGTGATGGAGGTTTCGTCCTTGTTGGTACTACAGATACTTGGCCGCTTGAGAAAGATCAAATTTACTTAATGAAAGTAGATGAAAACGGACAATTTTTATGGAGTAATACTTTTGGAAGAAGTAGAAATGATTATTGTAATGAGTTAATCCCCGCAGATGACCATGGTTTTTATCTTTTTGGTAGCACCCAAAAAAGTGATTTCTATTATGATTCTTACTTAATAAAAACAGATAGCCTGGGTATTAGTCTCTCCAATAATCTAGCAGGAACAGTATTCAATGATGCTAATCTGGATTGCCTGGAAGACATGAATGAAGACGGCCTACAACGATGGGTAGTTGAAGTAGAAAAAGGAGACATTCACTATGTACAAACTACAGACGACTTAGGTAAATTCTCTTTCAGAGTAGATACAGGAACCTACACGGTAACGACTCATGAAGTCTCTCCCTACTGGCAATTATGTGATAGCACTTTTAATGTAGAATTCACTTTCTTTAATCAGAACAGATTCCAAGATATTCCAGCCCAGGCAATCATCGATTGTCCATTACTGGACATCTCTATTGGTACTCCTTTTCTCCGTCGTTGTTTTGAAAATACTTATGCAGTCAACTATTGTAATTACGGAACA
>CALLVY010000548.1 GCA_938015925.1 uncultured Saprospiraceae bacterium | reverse complement strand
AAAAGAAAGACCCTTAATAAATAGTATTCTAAAAAAGAGAATTAAAAATGAAGAGTAATATATAAAATAACTAAAACCTACCACCAATCACAAACCACCCAAATGTCAGAAGAAAACCAAAAGCTTGACGATAGATTCATCAAAAGAATGGAGGATATAAACGCTAATTTCTTTAAGTATTTAAAAGTCATTGCCCTGACTTTGATCCTCCCTATGTGGATCGTATTGTTTGTAAACGGGATCGTGACGCTGTGGAAAATGATGACCTGGATGCAGTCGGATATTCAATTTTGGACCATAAAGGAGTATTCAGGTTTGACCATAATCATTTCGATAATTATTCCAATTGTCTATTTAATGTGGTTTTATTATTTGACGGTAAAAAGAACTTTACTATACCTGTATGAGGATTTGTTATTGGAATGGAATAAGGAAATTGGAAAATTTTGTGCAAAATATTTAATTGAATTAGAGTTCGGAGAAGAGGGGAATAAAAGCAAATTCGACATCGCAGTGATGCTAACTTATATCAACCGAAAGCTGGAGTACTTGCCGAAAATATTACAGTGGGTTCTCCGGAAATTAATGAATCAAATCCCATTTGTGGAATTTGTAAACTCCTTTGGCTATGAAGACCTAAAAGCCAAAAATGAAGAAAAACTTTCCACTAGCATCGCGGATAAAATTAGTGAATTTGAATTAGATACGATAAATTTAATCGTTCCAAAATGGTATTTTTTATTGATTCCAATTAATTTAATCCTGCTCTTTACTTACATTAAGCTATAAAAAAAATAGGCGCTAAACCAGAAAGTCATCAATTTTAAAAAAGACCTATATTAAAAGAAGCGGCCTATGCCTGATGACTTCCGGCTTCAACGTAGTGCCTACCTTCCAAATAGGCTCTACGTTGAAAGCGATGCCAAAACCAAGACACCCTTTTATTTTATAGTCCTAAAAATGGGATTCTAAAAGAGGAAAGCTTAACTTGTAAAATAAGCAGAATTTACAAGTATCACCTATAAGAAAAATGCCAGATCAACCATTTAAACTATAAAAAAAATGAAAGCTCTTAGGTGCCCCCTTACCGCTACCTCAAAAAACAAAAACCAAGTGAAATTATTTTCTTTCCTCTTCCTTTGCTTTTTCAGTGCTAGCCTGATTGCCCAAACTTATACCGATCCTGATGATTTGGCGGATGCGGTAAACTCGGCCATCGATGGCGGTACCTTCATCGTAAAAGATGGAACCTACAATGATTTTGAAGCGTCTTTTGAAATCCTAGGTACCGTAGAAAAACCGATCATAATCAAAGCGGAAACCATCGGAGGTGTCGTGCTGACCGGAGAATCTCATTTCGTGCTTAAGAAATCCGCTTTTGTAGCTGTAATAGGATTTGTTTTTGACGGAAAAGGGGAGGACTCTTTAATCAAATTAGAAGGTTGTAATAACATAAGGATTTCCAGAAATGTTTTCGAACTGGAAACCACCGAATCTATCAAGTGGGTATTCGTTGGGGGTGTTTGGAATGACAATACGATTCCTTTCCAATACCCAAGTCACCACAATAGAATCGATTATAATACTTTTCAAAATAAAAAGACCCCTGGACATTACATCACCATAGATGGATCATTTGAAGACAAGGGAGGAGAAGAAATTTATTACCAATCACAATACGATCGCATCGATCATAATTATTTTAAAAATAATGGTCCAAGAGCAGTCAATGAACAAGAGTCCATCAGAATAGGTTGGAGCGAGATGTCCTTGAGTAGTGGTTACACTACCGTCGAGCATAATCTATTCGAGGATTGTGATGGTGATCCGGAGATTGTATCGGTCAAGTCTTGCGACAATATCATCCGGCACAATACTTTTTTGTCGAGTTACGGAACGCTTTCGCTCCGGCATGGGAATAGAAATAGGGTAGAAGGCAATTACTTTTTTGGGAATGGAAAAGAGGTTGGAACTTCTCCTGCGGGCTCCGCCCTCTACACCGGCGGCATTCGCATCTACGGCACCGATCATCTGATCATAAATAACTATATGCAAGGCCTGAATGGCACTCGCTGGGATGCTCCTATAACGCTCACCTTGGGCGATGCCATTGATGGACAAAGTTCTAGCCTGTCCAAGCACTTTAGAGCAGAGCGAGTCACGATTGCTTATAATACCTTAGTGGATAATAGTCATGGCATTGAGATTGGATATGATAATAATAACGCTTACAGCAAGGATTTAAAAGACATCGTCATTGCCAATAATTTGATTATGGGGTCGGAGAATAGTTTAGTCGAAATCGTGGATACCGATAATGACCAAGGGGAAGCAATTACTTGGTTGAATAATTTGATGTATCCCACTGGAACTGCCAATATTTTGACGGGTGCCACTACCACTTCCTTTGATGCGGAAGCGGTAAAGAATGAAAATCCTAATCTTCTTTTTGACGCTACACAAGGCGTTTGGAAAACGACAGGGACTTCCCCTTTATATGAAAAAGTGCTTGTTGGCCTAAGTATCAATGAAGATATTGAAGGACAAACAAGACCCGATAAAAGTAATCCTGGTGCAGATCATTTTAGTACGGAAAGCATTCGCTATACTCCTTTGACCCCGGCTAATGTCGGCCCCAATGGTACGGAAAATACCAATACCGCTATTTTTAACAGACTTTTGGAAAAGAAAATGCTAATATACCCCCTTCCTGCGGATGATCAATTAAGTTTGCGTAGTCTTGATTCTAAGATAACTAAGGTGGAACTAATCAGTTTAGAAGGGAAAATTATTTGGTCTGGTGAAATTGAAAATAGCATAGGAGATTGGAGGATCAATACTTCGACGCTGGGGAATGGAATTTATGTCCTTCGTTTTTATAGTGGTCAAGATTCTTGGGGGAGCAAAATGATTTTGGTGCAACATCGGGATTAGTAAGGCAAAGAAGGGGAGACGTTTGATGTGATTCCGTAGCTTGGTTTCTTGCTTTTAATTTTAAGTCTGGGCTGGTTTTTTAGTTCTTGTAAAATATTAAGACATGAAATATACATTGCTATTGTTCGTTTTCTTGTTGGGGAAATTCGCATTTGGGCAAGAAATAAGGATTAGTGAAACGGTCAAAAATATTGTTGCTGAAATTGCGGAAGATGATACCTATACGAGTAAGACCAAAGCATGGATTGGTGGAATGACCGAACAATGGAGTCGATATGAAAAACTAAAAAGAAATGCAAGTGAGGAAGAGTTGATAAAACTAACGGACTCTGAAAGTTCAGCGGTTAAAGCCTATGCATTTAAAGCGCTTGTAGAAAGAGAAAATCGCAACACTTTTAAGATCCTGTCCAGACATCTTTCAGACCAGCAAGAGATTTGGACTGCTGAAGGTTGTGTCGTAAGAAGAATGCCAATCAGTGATTTCTTTTTAGAAAATGTCACGCTTGATCTTAAAGAACTTCGAGGCTATCGACTCAGCGAATCTCAAAAGAATGCATTGTTTGATTTGAATTCATTTAATACTGATAAAAGTTTTGAGCAACACTCAGAAATATTTAGAACCATCATAGATAGCCTTGCTTTGATGGATGAAAACTTAGTTTATCCTCATTCTGCTGAATTGATGAAAAGGATTGAACCTAAAGAAATTTATTACTATAGGATAAAAGAATTGTTTAAAAAGATAAGCGAACGAGAATGTTTTACAGCTATTGCAAAATATAAGAAAACAGAAGACATCGCATTTTTAATAAGCGGATTAGAAGCTAAAAATGTCCATACTAAATTAGCCGCCATAAATGCCATTAAGTATTTTCCTGACCAAGCTTTTTTTCCTTACTTAGAAAAAATATATAAAGAAGAGACTTCCGATTCCAGGGCTTTACACTCTTATCAGGCAAGAGGATTATATCTGACGCTTGTGCAATATAAAGACGCTAAAAGTAAAGCTATATTAACAGGAATATTGAAGAACCCAAACAAAGAAATAGTAGCCTATCATTCTGGGCTGATAAGGGAAGTACTTAATGTTTATTCTGATCCTGTTTATTTTGATGTTGAAGAGATTTTGAATAAATTGGATGCAGAAAAAGTTAATGATGGAAATTGGAAATAAACTCTCCTCCTTATAGTCAAGTATTTCCGATTGGGCACATTCGCGAATAACAGAAGATTCTATTCAATGATTAAATCCACGAATGATCCCAGGCTTTTGGCTTCAAAGAATAGTTCCAGTCCAATAGTAAGCGAAGATTTTGCAGAAGGCATTTGCCTAATTTATGTGTTGGATATTGGAGATAAAATGGAGATAAAATGGAGATGATTGCGGATTCTCATTTAAAGGATTTTGGGCTGAAGTTAGAAGATGTTAAGGCAGTAGCTTTGAGGAATTTGAAAAATAAGTTAAATCAAAACTGCAAGATTGGAACAATGGACTTATCCGCTATGAATCCACAAATCAAACCTTTTTTCAAAGTTGAAATGGATGCCAATTACAATCCATCCATAATGCTCATAGATGAATTTTGGGAACAAGCTGCCAAGCCTGCCGCAAAAACAGATTTAATTGCCGTTAGTATTCCTGCAAAAAATCTTTTGTTCTTTTCTGATTTGAAACTAAGGGAGGCCACAACAATATGGAACTCAATTTGATTGGGATGAAAAGGGAGAACTAAGCCCTCACCCTTTTGACGATTTAAGCAAAGTAAACCAAAGAAGAAAAACGCTGGGACTTAAGCCCTTGGAAGAGCAGATTGAATTGATGAGAAAACAAGCAAAAGAGGAAAATCAATCCCCACCAATAGATTTTGAAAAGAAGAAACAGGTTTTTGAGGAATGGAAAAGAAAGGTAGGTTGGATAAAATAGGAAGGAAGAGTCTAAGTCTCATTAAAACTATAAAAAATGATAGAAGAAGAGAAGTCAAAGAAAAGAGGTCTGGAAAAATATTTCTTTAAAAGCTTGTATTGCTTTGGAGGAAGTCTGTTTCTTATTTTGTTGGCCTTTGCCTTTCCAGTGATCTTTGTGGTGTTTTGGTTTGTAGCACTGATCGTCCTGTTTACTGGGTTTATTTATAGTCTAAGGGGATTAGGTGCATGGGCAAACCCGGAAGCAAAATTGAGTGAGGTTCGAGGAAGCAAAGCAAGGTTTAAGTTTGGAATTGTTGTATTGTTCCTTATGACTGGGATCGCTTTTTTTGGATTAACTTGGCTGAGCAGTATCTTTTTTAATGGACACTGGGATTTTGGATAATAATTTTACAATTCGCGATGTGTTAATTTTGAAAATTTATGCTACTATTGTAAGTGCTTATTAAAAGCCCTTATCTCAGTCCACTCCAATCCACTCCAATAAAATTTTATGAAATCAATTTACTGGTCCTCCACTTTAATTATTGTAGCTTTTTTACTCCTCAGCGCTTACTCTTATTTTTTTAGTAAAACCACTATCCAGGGGCTCAAAGATCTAGGCTTTCCTGGTTTCTTTATTGTCCAATTGGGCGTTTTAAAAATCATGGCGGTTGTTGTTTTACTGCTCACTAGTATTCCTCTATTTGTAAAAGATTGGGGCTATGCAGGAGTCGGTTTTTTTCTAATAACGGCCATGGTCGCACATATTGCTCACCGAGATTCAGGTATGATTATGGTACTTTTGGTAGTACTGTTTGTTGTTTTGATTGCATCTCGTTATTCCTTGTATGTATTGTCCAATTAAGGCAGAAGCAGGCTTGATATTTCTTTGTTTTAGTAAAGACCTAAAAAAATATAAATGTCAGAATTCTTTTTTATGCTTGGGTTTGGCTTGATTTTATTGTTCGCCTTACAACTATTCTTCGTCCTTAGAAGGTATGTTAAATGTCCACCCGATAAAATGATCGTAATTTCTGGAAGAGTATCTCCAGATCCAAATCAGAAATTTCTAATTCATACTTCCGGGGCGGTTTTTGTTTGGCCGATCATTCAGGAATATGAGTTGATGGATATTGGCCCAGAAGAAATAGAAATAAGCGGTCAATCTCAATGGAGCAATAATCGCCCGGTTTCCTTTAAGATGAAAATATTTACGAGAATTTCACAGCAGGAAGTTATTGCCACCAAAGCAGTAGAATTATTCTATGGAAAAAATAAAGAGTCCGTTCAAGGACTTGTAAAGTCTAAGTTGAAGAATAAAATTGAAAATGAAATTTATAAGATCTCGGAATCTGAATTGGAGGAAGGTATGCAAAGCGTAAAAAGGACCCTACAGAAAATAATCACCGATGAATTATTAGAATTGGGTATGGAATTTATAAGCATGCAGGAAGTCGAATTAAAATAAAAAAAACTGCTTCTCCCACCCAATAGCCTGATTTGTCAGAAGACGGTTCATTTTATGCGAATAGAAATAGGATTCCAAAACAGAAAAGCTTAACTTATAAAGTATAAAGCGAATCCTTATGAAAATAAAAAACAAAATTATGTTTAGAAGATTTTTTCTAAGTGTGATCACTTCCTTTTTCTTTACCAGTATTCTTTTGGGCCAAGAAATCAGTTTCTATAGCTTTGGAAACGCTTATGAATATGAAATCAGACTGGCCAATGAAGCATTTGAATGTATCTCTAATCAATGCTTTGATCAATTAAGCAGGACTAAATTTATAGATCCAAACACCCGCCTTGACGATGGACTTAAAGAGTATCTAGATTCTTTGAAAACCATGACGAATTTGCATTACCGAATCTTGAATAGGCGAGTACTCTATTATGATGTTGATCTTCCTCCTTTGACTTTTTATGGCGTATATTATTTTGCAGAGACAGAGGAGGTATTCTTTCAGGTAAAACTTACCCTCAGTTACCAAAGCGGCGGATTACTAAAGGCAGATGAAATAGCACTTGTTCAAGGAGATTTCTTTTTGACTCCTGAAAAATTCCGATACCATTACGATGCGGCCACCGGAGCTTCCAATATCCCGATGATGCCTCCTGATCTCTTGCCAGAAAAAGTTATAGCCATGGACTTGTATAAGAGTTCCAGAATCAATTTGTGTAACAGTTGCGAAAAGAAAAGGGTTTCTAAAAAAGAGGGACAATATTGGTTGAACGAAAGCTTTCCTTATGCTTTTATTTCTGAATTAGACCATGGACTTTATCTGGCCCAAAAAGAGGCCCTCTATGGTGTTGTAAATGAAGCTAATGAGATACTCCTTCCCTTTGAATTTGAAAAAATAGAAGCAAAAACCAGTGGTCTTTTTATAGTTGAAAAAAATGGACTTCAAGGGGTTTACAATGAGAAAGGGGAAATTGTTCTTCCAGCAATATATAAAGAGATTAAGGTCAGACTAACGCATAGTGTTGCTGGTAGCCTGCCTACTGTTTTTATTGTAAAAAAAGATAATAGCTATGGAGTGTTAAGTGAAAAAGGAAGGGTGATTATTCCTTTTCAATATGATTTGATCGAACTGTTTTTCTCCAAAATTTATAGGGTAAAGAAAAAGGACAAATATGGCTTGGCTTCTTTGAAAGGAAGAATGCTGATGGAATTGTCGTCGGTGAATATAGACTTTGAATCTTTTGAGTATTCGGATCGAATAATTAATATTACGAATAAGAAAGGCGAGCTGGAAATGATTAGAATAGTAGAAAGCGATGAAGAATTTCAAATAGAAAAAGTCAGCCCAAGTCTAAAGGAATAGTAGGTAGGAACAAAGGCTGAGTTCTAATTTGTAAAATTAAAAAAGGCTGTAAGAGACCCTTGTTAAGTCTCTTACAGCCGATTGTTGACTTGTTTTAATAGGTGTCCAATTAAATTAAAACAGCAAGCATTCGTTCAAACTAGAAAAATAAAACTATTCTACAATTCGAATAACAGGTTTCAGGCTATAATCTCCATTACCTTTTTTAACCACCGAAGCTTCGGCATCAAAGTCAATTAAAAGGTCATAAACTTCTAAGTCCGTCAAGTCAGCGTTTACTTTTATCTTAAGGCCAGATTGCTGTGCGCTGGGTGTTTTCAAATCATAAAGAATGCTGTCAGCCATAATGGAATTGTTTTCCCCCAAGACCAATCGGATCTCTTTTATAAATGCAAAGTTTAAGGTCGTCGAACCAATTAGCGTATCGAGATCTCCTTGGTAATCTAGCAGGTTGTATACCCCCGCGTTGGTCCCCAATTCAATGGAATCCTTACCTTCATCCGTTTTGACAATAATGGTCTTTAGGTCAATATTGACTTGCTGGACATTCTGAAGCGGATCATCAGTCATCCGAAGATTAAAGACGGTAGTATTTTGTTTTTGGTCGTCATCCGCACAAGCCGAAAATAAAAATGCGATGAATAAAGCGGATGCGAGTAGTTTAAATGCGGTATTTTTTATCATGTTTGGTAATGAAATTGATGAAAAATGGATAATATGGGAGCTTTAGGGGAGAAAAGACTTTATAGAAACGAAGGAGAATGTCGTTTATTATAGGTCTGGGAGGAAGTGCAAATTATCACCATTTTTGCTAAGGTGCAAGTGTTTAACAAGCGGAAGAGGAAGTATTTAAAGATCGTTCATATAAGTTTTGACCAAAGGAGCAAGGGGTAAACTCCCTAAAAATAGAAAGGAAGGGGAGTTTGATGGTATCTTTGCGCTATACGGCTTATCCAGTGTGAATTTATTTTACAAGAATAGTATTGATGAAGTTTCCCTGCTGTGTATAGATGGAAAAGAAGTTTATCCTAAAAAAGTACAAAGTGATCAGACCACATTAGAGATCAATAATTTAGACGATGGCATGTATTTTATTAAAATTAAATCAGCTGATCAAGTGATCTTGAAGAAGTTTGTACAAGGCTAAGTTCTTGTAAAAAGGAGAAGCGATAAGACGATCTTTCTTTGGTGTAAAAAAATAGAAAAAAGAAATGGATAGCATTAGCCAAGGCGTTTTAGGAGCTGCAATAGGAGAGGCCCTGCTTGGAAAAAAAATCGGCAACAAAGGAGCCTTGATCGGTGCAATGGTGGCGACCATTCCAGACCTGGACGTAGTACTCTATTTGTTTTACGGTAAACTGGACATGCTCCGTATTCATAGAGGCTTTAGTCATTCTATTGTATTCAGTATTTTAGGGGCATTTTTACTTGCCTTTGTTCTTAGCAAAATAAAATGGACTCAGAATGTCTCCTTTAAACTACTATTATTATTTGCTTGGTTGTCTCTGTTTACTCATCTGTTGTTGGATACCTTTACGGCTTATGGGACGCAGTTGTTTTTACCTTTTAGTAATAGGCGATTGGGGTTTGATAGTATCAATGTTGTTGATCCGGTTTATACGATTCCCTTGATTGTTGGTTTGATTTTTAGTTTGTGCTTGTATAAGTCAAAACCTGCAAGGCCAAAGTTTAATCAGTTTGGATTGCTAATTAGTTCTCTCTATTTGCTGTTTACCCTCGTGAATAAAGAAGGAGTAAAGGCTGCGATTTCGAATAAATTAGCACATGAAAAAATTGAATACCAGGCATTGCTAACTATGCCCGTCGGAATTGCAAATGTCAATTGGTATGGTGTGGCAAAAGGAAAGGACAGTATCTATATGATGAAGTACCATCTTTTTTCCGATGCCGATTTTCCAATAGAAGCTTTCCCAATCAATGAAGCCTATTTAAACGAAATTGATCCCGATGTTGCGAAGACCATGCGTTGGTTTGCAAAAGGTTTTTATACGCTCGAAAAAGAAAACGATAAAGTTAGAATTTACAATCTACAAGTTGATATGCGAGGGATTGTCAAAGATGGCAATAAAAAAGCACCAACCGTTGGCTACTTTGAAGTCTCCACTCGTCAAGATAAAGTAGAATTTTCTTCGGGGAGTCTAGAGAAGAAGTGATAGGGAGAAAACTACGAGGAACTTAAGCCACAGGATTTTCGTTAACTACAAGGAATCATAAAATTCCATTATCTAGAAAATAAAATCATGTTCTTACCAGAAATAAAAAGCGAAATAGGAGAGGATATTTCCATCCTGATAAAGTTAGATAATTATTCCTATAATTTCATTTGTGAGTGTGGAGATGCGAGTAAATTGACGGTAAAAGAATGTCAGAATACAGAAGCTATTTTCCTAAGTCATACCCACATCGATCACTTTATAAATTTTGATTTTATCCTCCGACACCAATTGGGAATCGGTCGGAGAGTGATCATCTGCGGGCCAGAGGGAATCACCCAACAAGTACAATCAAAGATAAAAGGATACCAATGGAATCTAATTGAAGAAAAATCTATTGTCTATGAAATCAAAGAGATTAAAGCAGATGGACAAATCCTTCGATCAGAAATTAATCCTCCGGAATGGGAAATCATTCCCTTGGAAAACAATGCCGCCGCCGCCCTTTTTCAACACGAGCGATTCCAGGTTGATTTTACCATCTTAGATCACAAGACGGCCTCGATTGCCTATTTGTTTAAAGAAAAGGATAGGGTCAAAATTGATATGACTAAAAGTCAATTTAAAGGTGGAAGTTGGATAAAAGATTTAAAAACCGCCTTTGAAAACAAAGACGATTTAGCGCCAATAAAAGTGGGAGAAAAGGAATACCAGGCTAAAGATCTTTTTCATTTGATAGCGATTAAAAAAGGAGCCAGCTTAGGAGTCATCATGGATCATGCAGCCAATGAATCCAACCATGAAAAGATCAAAGCTCTTTTTACAAATTGTGACAAAGTATTCATCGAGAGTTTCTATAAAGCAGAAGATCAAGAGTTTGCCAAAGCCAATTTTCATAGCTATTCTACTGCTTCCGCAAATATTATGAAAGCGTGCAAAGTGGAGATCGCCATTCCCGTCCATTTCTCCAGGAAATATAAAGAAGAAGAAATTGCGGTTTTACTGGAGGAATTTAAAGCGGGCTTGAAATAGTTTTTTGTAAAATCCTAAGAAATGCGCCAAGGAATCTATACCTTTTTTAAGTTTTGTTTTAAATTTGGAGTAGTCTTCCTGCTCTTTGTTTTTTGTTACCTCCTTTATATCTTTAGTGATTTAAACCGAGACATTAATCAAGAAAAATTGTCAGAGATCATCCAAAGCGTTTCCCAATCAAAAGCGCAGGAGGATAGAATCATCGACATGTATAATTCGATCTATGATGATGCTTTAGCAAAGTCTACAGTGAATTATCTTTTTCATATTGTAGCAGATTCCGAAAGGCCTTCGAATCCCTGTTATTTAATAGCCAGTAGGTCTTATCTAAGTAACAATAGAGGTTTAAGCGAAAACGATTATGTGATTACGCATCATATTGAGAAAGAAGTAGGTCGGAGAAAATGCCTGGATTGTTTATTCGCGATGTATAATTTTGGGTATCGGGCTATTGGGATAGGCGAAGCCGCCAGGATTTATTTTGAAAAAGAAGTATCCGATTTGAGCGAAGAGGAGATCATTGGGATCTTTGCCATGATGGAAAATTCATCTTACTATAATCCGAAACGTTGGCCAAATGTGTTTAAAGATAAAGTGGCCGAATTAAAAGCGAGGAGGAATAAATGGATAAGGAATTGAGCATGAATTTTATAATTAATAAAACAACAAAAAATACTAAATGGAAAATTGTACCATCTACAGTCATCAACTCGATTTTGAAAAAGTAATTCAAACCGTTCAAGCCAGCTTACCAAAAGCCAAAATAGAATTCGAAGATGGCGGCCTGCAAAAATCCTTAGTCGCCACTATAAAAGGCGGTTTTTTTAGCAAAACCAAGAAGAACTGGATAAGACCTATCGGATGCATTGGGCTTGTGTGAATGCGCGGGTAAAGGGAGAGGCGGTTTCTGGGAATCTAAATTCGAGTATTGTTTATGAACGGCATTATGCTTTGAATTGGTTGACGAATTATGGAGGACAGGAATGGGATGAGGTGGAGACAAATACGTGATGGAAGGTAAATCTCAAAGTCAAATAAAAAATATTTTGACAAAAGAAATTTCTTACAAAAAAAACACACAACATGACCCAAACCGTTGACGATTACCTATCAGCAGGTTGTGGCCGCTGCTCTCTAGGAGGCACGGCAGCCTGTAAAGTACACCCATGGATCTCCGTATTGAAGCGATTGAGGCAATTGGTTTTGGAGGCTGGTTTAAACGAAAAATCGAAATGGGGCGTCCCGTGTTATACTTTTCAAGATAGCAATGTATTGCTAATTAGTGCTTTTAAAGAATACAGTGCTGTCAGTTTTTTCAAGGGGGCCTTGTTGAATGACCCAAAAGACCTTTTAGAAAAACCCGGAGTCAATTCACAGGCTATTCGTTTGATGAAATTTACCTCTGTCGCGCAAATTGAAGCCACCCAAATCGATATCAAAAACTTTATCAAGGAAGCCATTAAAATAGAACAGGCAGGATTAAAAGTGATTTTTAAAAATACCCCTGAATCCCTCCCCGAGGAATTGGAAAAGAAATTGGAAGAAGATCCCATCTTAAAAGCCGCCTTCGAATCCTTAACTCCTG
>CALLVY010000547.1 GCA_938015925.1 uncultured Saprospiraceae bacterium | reverse complement strand
GATCTTTTGAGGTAATGCTTGGTTATGACTTTCATTTCAGTACCAAGAAAATCAATACGCCTCGATACTTCTAAAGAGACCTTTCAATTAAGGCCTTATAACGCTAAGGGCTTTGTCATTAACCTGGCAAAGCCTTTTTTTTATTTTGCAAGGAATTGTTTGTCCTAAATACAGCCATTGGTCAAACCATTTACTTTTGTTATTTTGATTTCATATTATGTTTTATTTTAAGATAAAAATGATTACTTTAGCGCAAAGCTTTATTTAGAAGTTACTTAAAAAAGCCTTAATAAGTTCATCACGACTTTTCAAACAACTTCATCCCGTAATAGCATATCTCCTTCAATCCCTAGTGTAAATATTTTGTGATCTTGAATGTGGCACCCTTTGGTGTTGGCTTCTCTTTCATTTGATGGATTGATCCAATTCATAAATTTTCTTTTATCAAAAAACCTGTTTAGGAAAGGCTTAATCTAAGCCATTTTTTTCTTCTACAGGTTAGATACTCATCCCAACAACCGTGGAGTCAGTGCTAAGTCTTATCTTAGTGGCTGACTCTTTTTTTACGCTCAAGATTCTGGTCATTTATTTCTCAGTCTGTTTTCTATGCGCAAAATAATACATATTGATATGGACGCCTTCTTTGCTTCGGTGGAGCAAAGAGATGATCCTGCCTTGCGCGGTAAGCCAGTGGCCGTTGGTGGTTCTCGTAAGCGTGGAGTGGTGGCAGCGGCGAGTTATGAAGCCCGCAAGTATGGAGTACATTCTGCGATGCCAAGTATTACTGCGGCGCGCAAATGTCCAGGATTGATTTTTGTAAAAGCGCGGTTTGATGTTTACAAAGAAGTGTCCCAACAGATACGAGAAATATTTTTGGAGTATACCGACTTGGTAGAACCCTTGTCGCTGGATGAGGCCTTCTTAGATGTGACAGACAATAAAATTGAGATGCCTTCTGCGACGATTATTGCAGAGCAAATTCGAAAAAAAATCTGGGAACGCACTCAGCTTACGGCCTCCGCAGGAGTTTCTTTCAATAAGTTTTTAGCCAAGATTGCTTCGGATATCAATAAGCCGAATGGCATCAAAGTAATTACCCCAGAAGAAGCAATTCCTTTTTTGGAAAGCCTTCCGGTCAAAAAGTTTTTTGGGGTTGGAAAAGTCACGGCGGATAGAATGCATCGCATGGGTATCCGAACCGGCGGGGATTTAAAAAGGTTTTCAGAAATTGATTTGGTCAAACGCTTTGGGAAAGTAGGTCGCTTTTATTATAAAATAGTGAGAGCAGATGATCAACGGCCCGTCAATCCCAATCGCATTAGAAAATCCATTGGTGCTGAAAATACTTTTTCAGAAGATTTAGAAACTTTGCCAGCGATGCGGGAAAGAATTTTGCCCATCGCTGAACGGGTTTTTGACTATATGGAAAAGACCGACAATTATGGTCGAACGATTACCTTAAAAATGAAAACCCCCGATTTTCAAACCATCAGTCGCAGCAAAACTTTTGTCCGGGAAATCCGAGAACGAGCGCCCTTCCTAAAAGCTTGCGATGAACTATTGGAAAACAATTGGTCAGCAGCAGGAGCGGTTCGATTATTGGGAATTGCGGTCTCTAATCTTTTGATGGATCATACGGGAGATGGGATACAGTTGGAATTGGAATTTTCTTGAGAATATATAAGTACTTTTACAAAATCCTATAAACCAAAAGATAAGAATTACATGCAGCCAAAAAAAATGATCCTTTTCGATGTAGACGGTACCTTGGTTTATTCCAACAAAGTAGACAGTCTAAGTTTTGCAGAAACCTACCAGGCGATATACGAGGAAGCCTTTCCAACGATAGATTGGCGAGCCTATCCGCATGTGACGGATCACACCATCTTTGGTACCGTGATTGCCGAGCGATTTGGAAGAGCGGTTCGAGTAGGGGAGATCGAGACCTTTCAGGATTACTTTGTAAATCTATTGGAGCAAAAAAGAGCCGCCACGCCCGAGGAGTTTAAAATGGTCCCCGCAGCGCGGAGCGCGATCGAGCGATTGTTGGAGGAGGATTATGTCGTTGGGATTGGTACCGGAGGTTGGGAACGCCCTGCTTTGCTCAAATTGAAGCATGTGGGGATCAAAACAGACGATTTGATCATCAGTGCTGCCGATAACAAAATTACCAGAGAAGACATACTACAAGATGCCATTGATCAAGCCCAAGCCCAATATGGCCAATTAGAACGAGTGGTGTATATCGGAGATGCCATTTGGGATATAAAAACGACCCGAAATATGGCACTTGATTTTGTCGGCCTTCGGCTGCAAGGAGATTTCGAAGTATTGTCAGACGCCGGAGCCAATGTGGTACTCAAAGACTATCAAGACTATTCCGCTTTTCTAAAAGCTGTGGAATTGGCTCGACCACCGCAATGAATGGAAAAATAAAAGAAAGCAAATAGTATTTAAGTTCTATTTTCCTGAACATAATTATTTCTTAAGCTGTTTACTCCATGTTGTTTTTAAACGCAGAATGGCACTTCTTTAAACGCTCAACTGGATCAAAAATCTGATTCTCAAAAAATTAGTAATGCTTTAAGAACAGGCTCCAATAAAAAAAATAAAAATTAATTGCAACACGGTTGTATTTTTACAAATAAATAGTATTTTTGCATCGCCTTTGAAGGAAGGCATTCAATATGTAGACTTGGTAGCTCAGCTGGTAGAGCATTTGACTTTTAATCAAAGGGTCCCGGGTTCGAGCCCCGGCCAGGTCACAAACACAAAATTAAGCCTTGTAAATCAATGATTTACGAGGCTTTTTTTATTTGTGGATAGCGCAACTTAGCTCCTATAGATCTTTTTTTCATCCCTTAGAAGTCTGT
>CALLVY010000546.1 GCA_938015925.1 uncultured Saprospiraceae bacterium | reverse complement strand
TAGCGGATGGGCAGCCTTATCTTGTCTAGCGTTTTTCAAAACATATCCCGTCGGTATGTTTTACCTTTTTTGGGCAATTGCAAAAAATGAAAGGACCTTTTAGCTGAAGAATCAATGGTGTTATATCCAAAGCCAGCTCATCTACATGGATTTTTTTAGATAAAATGGATTTTATAAAATTCGGGATGACTCATGTTTTGCCTAAAATGGCATGGATTACATAAAAATAGCAATCAAAAAAGTAAAAACCGTAGCGATAAACCCAAGCATAAAAATATTATAAGACATGGTTAGAAAACGGTATTTTTTATCCAATACCTTTCCCAAAAAGTAAAGATCACGAGTCATATTGCCATAAAGCAATTCACCGTCGCGGAGCACTGCATCTACGGCAGCTTCGTATTGTTCCAGATCGAGGCGAACAAAGTTGCCAAAGAAAACAATGTTCTTTTTGGCTTCTTCAAAAGTGATGGGCTCATCACCAGGACTGGTTATTTTTGGACGAATGGATAAAACGGCACAAATCAAAGAAGCCAAACCCGTCACTAAAAAAATAACGATAGGCAAAAGAACCATAGGATTGGTATCCGGGATATTGCGATAACTAAGAATCGAAACCACGACAGAAATCAAGATCGCATTGACGCTGATCATGATGTTGGCCTTGTTGTCCGCAATGGCACTTAAGTTGATGTGATTGCGATAGTTGGTTCTGAAAAAAGTTTGGGTGGCCGAAGTAGGCATCTTCTTTTCGATACCCTGAAATCTTTTGACCTGTCCTTCCTGATCATCAATGAGTTGATTGGGTTGGAGTTTACTTTTTTCTGCCTTGTTTTTTTGCGCCAATAAATTTTGCGCAGCAGCAGGACCAAAAGTCTTTTTGGCATAAGGAGTAAAAAAGCGCAAGCCCAATTGGTTTTGCAATTGCACCTGATGCCATTCATAATTGCTGAGTCGTCGACCAGAAACCAATTCCCATTCAAGGCGAAGCAAAGGACTCGTTTCAAAATAATCAATGGCATATTTTTGCGCCATGATAGCGTCTGCCAAAACTTGTTCTTCCAGTGCTTCTGGAATGCCGTTAGAGGCTGTTGTTTCGAGCGTATTGAGTACCAAATCCTTTAATCGATCTGGATATTGTTCTGCAGAGAGAAAGCCATGAGCGAGGTCTCGGCTTTTGGGGGTTGGATGATCGTAGTCAAATAGAAAACCAGTATTGTGAAACCAAGCAGCTAGTTGAGCGACTTCTCTCATCTCCTGGTTTAAATTCATTTCCTGAGAAATGACATTTACCCGATCGACAATATCCGCAGTATGCTGGTAATTGTGATAGACCAGTTTGGTTTCTGCATGACTATTGAATAAACTCAAAACATAATTTTGAGCATCGGAGAGTAGATTCCGTCGCGATCCAGATACTGGACTTCCTGCCTTTCTGATGAGTTTATTCGATTCGTTCAAAATAGACTATTTGGTTTTTTCTTTGAAAATCGGTCAAAGAATTTGAAAAGAGAAGAAGGTGTTTAAAAGGAACTATTGGGCTAAAGTAGATCGGATTCAAGTTACTAAAAAACACAGATTCCCGCCATTTCTCACTACAAAGTAAGATTAAACTAAGGAAAATAGCAAATATTCTATTTGCTGATATGTAAGTACTAACCTTATGGAATGACCTGACTATGGTATTTTTGGATAAAATCGACCATTTTTAGCAATTCTGTTTCCTCTAGTTGACACAATAACATCGGTTTTTCCCTGGAATCAATTTCATATAGAATGTAAGCATTGATTTCATTATTGGTTAAAGCTTTGGCCAGGCATTGGAATTCAGGAAAGGTATTTTGATCAATGGCTGATTTTTCAAAAGCGATCAAAGCATTTAAAAGACATTCCTTCTGTTCGATGGTCGCTATAGGTTCTGTGGAAATGGTAGCCATCTTAGCAGCATACTCTGGCTCGTTTTCCCAGATGGCCCTGCAAGCGGCATAGGCCCGCCAGGGCGGTTCTCGATAGGCGACCAATACCTTGCCCGTTTTATTGATACTTACTTCATATTTCGGCTCAAAATTCCAAGCTAAGAACTTTAGATCATTTTCTTCATAAACCTGCTTTAAGCGCAAAAGAACAAGCGGACTGTTTCTATTGAGCAGATGAGCCAAGGTAATGTGCTTGATGGCCAGATCTTTTTGCTTCGATTGCTGATGTATTTCGGCCAACAAAAGATGTAATCCAAAATCAGATTGATGACTTGCCAAAAGAGGAATCAATGCTTCTCCCGCAGGCAGGCTTTTGCCCATCTTCAAATAGGTTCTGCACAATTGTTTGTGTAAATTTGGGAAAAGAAGGCCGGGATTGGCTTCGATCGCTTGCTGATAGTTTGCAGCAGCTTTGCTCCATTGCTGTTTGTTAAAATATTTAACGGCCTTGTTTTGATACTTTTGGCTAACTGCTTGCGTCTCACTATTAGAAGCGGGAGATTGTAGTTCGCCAGTCTTTGGATTTTTCTGCCAACCTTCTTCGATCAGAGGATATACGATAGCTGTTTTAGCTTGAAATAAACTGTCTTCTTCATATTGAATGCTAGACTTTTTCATCAAGGCAAACAATTCTGTAGGAGTGTGCAATTGCTGAGCAAAGCTTGGTACAATGCAGCAATAGCAAAGAAGAACTAAGGTATTTTGGATGAAAAAATTCAAATGTCTATGTTATCTTTGCAAATATAAGTATATTATTCATCCGTTTCTTTAATTAGGTTTACTGCTTATTTCAAAAGGTAAGAAGAGGATCTAAGTTAGAAAGGATAACGAAATAATCTCAGCCTGCCTTTTTGCAAGCTGAAAATCTTTTTTTATAATTTAAATTTTTTTCAAATGGATAACTTTATGGACCTTCTTCAAGGTCAACTATCTGAAGGTATGTTGGAGCAATTGAGTAACTCTATTGGAGCAGACAAACAACAAACTAAGACTGCAACTGATGGCATCCTCTCTACAATTTTAAGTGGTTTGGCTAAAAATGCCTCAACTCCTGATGGAGCAAGTGCGCTTGCTAATGCTTTGGATAAAGACCATGATGGTAGTATCCTCGACGATATTATGGGATATGTAGGTGGAGCGAAACAAGCACAAAACCCAAGAATGACGAATGGTGCTGGAATTCTTAAGCACATTCTCGGAGGAAAGCAAGGTGGTGCGATAGATATGATCTCTCAAATGAGTGGATTGGGTGGAGACAAAACGGGTAACTTGATGGCAATGTTGGCCCCTATGATCTTAGGAGCATTGGGTAAGCAAAAGCGTGCAAACAACATGGACCAGTCTGGTATTTCTGACTTCTTAACCAAGTCTGTACAATCTGCTAGTAACCAACGCCAGGAAATGGGGATCATTGGTAAATTCCTCGACCAAGACGGTGACGGAAGCGTTATGGATGACTTAGCAGGCATGGGTTTAAAAATGTTTGGTAAGTTCTTGAAAAAGTAAAAGTACTCTAGGAAACTAGTAGACTACAACTATTAAACGGTGCGTTGAATTTCAACGCACCGTTTTTTTTGTGTTTTTTTTGTAAATAATTTATACCTTGAAATTATTGGTTATTTGACTTAAGAAATTCCAAAAAAAATAAATCAGTATATGAAACCAAAATATCAACTTCGCCTCATTCAAAAAGAAGATAATCCACAGATGGCTACAGTCATTCGCAAGGTGATGGAAGAGTTTGGAGCAATAGGAGAGGGCTATTCGGTCAATGACCCAGAAGTAGATGAAATGTTTGAGGCTTATGATCAAGTCAATGCTCGGTATTATGTTATTTGTGAAGGCGAGCGAATATTGGGTGGTGGTGGAATCGCTGCATTGGAAGGAGAGACGAATAAGGTATGTGAACTGAAGAAAATGTATTTCTATCCGGAGTTGCGAGGTTTGGGGTGGGGGAAGAAAATGCTTTTGCAGTGTTTGGAAGATGGCCGCGAATTAGGTTATGAGCAATGCTACCTGGAGACAGTCGCTCGGATGGAAGGGGCGAATATTTTGTACCAAAAACTAGGCTTTAAAAAATTGGATCATGCCATGGGGAATACGGGACATTCTTCTTGTGAGAGTTGGTATGTGATGGATTTAAATTAACGATTCGCAGGTTTAATATTTTTCGTTTGTGCCAAAACAGTTTTAAAATTTTCCATATCCACCGGCTTATAAACGCGCTTGCTACTCGGCGGATATTTCTCCAAGTATTTTTTAGGTCGGATTGGCCGCTTCTCAAAACCACCACCACAGTTGGGGCAGACGTTTTCCAAAATCTCCTCCACACATGTCGCACAAAAAGTACATTCAAAAGTACAAATGCGTGCTTCCGCACTATCCATCGGCAATTCCTTATCACAGTTTTCACAACTCGGTCTGATTTCCAACATACCATTAGATTTTAAAGATTAGAAGACTTGGGTTTTTCCATGATTTTTTCCGGACGATCGGTTAGCTTAAAACCAAATGGTTCATACAATCGATGAGCATCCTTGGTGACCAAAGACCATTTGACTTCCTGTAAGGCAGGATGTCCCATGACGTTTTCCATCAACCATTTTCCAAGTCCCAATCCGCGATACTCCTCCAATACAAAAACATCGGCCAAATAAGCAAAAGCACCATAGTCGGTCACCACCCTGGCCAATCCTATTTGTTTGCCTTCTTGGTATAACCCAAAACTCAGACAGTGATCTAATGATTTTTGAATCTGCGCTTTTGTTCGTTCATTGGCCCAATAAGAATTTTGTAAAAAAGTAGCGATGGTTTCTAAGTCCAAAAGATTTTTTTGGGTACTGACTTGAAAAAATCGATCTCCAATTCTTCGTTCAGCAAGTACTTGTGGCGCTAGCGGAATGGCTCCGCCATCAGGCCCATAAAAAATAACCCAAGTCGAAAAATCTTCCGAAAATTTTTCAAACCGATGTTCCACACCCGCTGGGACAAAAAGAACATCGCCAACCGAAAAAGGCTGCCGTTTTCCGTCGCAATAAAATTGACCCGAACCACTGATGATGACATAGAGTTCATCCTGCCGATGCGGCTGTTGTAGATCGGTGCCCTGCGGAGCGTAATATTCTACCGATAAGTCTCCTCGTTTTTTGAGCAGCACATATTCTTGGGCGCTTTCTTGCGCCAAAGTTTTTTGAGCATGGGCTAGGCTGATTTGCCAATTATCGCTCCGCTCCAATTGTTCAAGCGATCCAAAAATTTGCTGGAGATGATGCTCCATATGTTCGACATAATCATTGATCAAAAAAGCCAAATCTTTTTCCTGATCATAGGGCGCAGGAAAGTATATTTCTTTTTTTAAATCGGCTGCTTCCATTCGTTGGCAAATTGCTAAAATCTGCTGATTCAAGCTTTTCCAAAGCTGCACAATTTGTGGAGCAGGAATTTCCTGATAGGCATTATGCCTAACCGATTCTGCTTGTTGGTAATACTGCATGACATAAGGGCCAGTCGTTTCTCTCGCCATAGCCATCCTTTGCCAATTGTACGAAGCAGAATCAATGAGATGTCCAAGGATTTCTCTTTTTGACCACTTCCCGGGAGCAGGTCTTTGCAATTGCAATTCTTCTGGAATCTGACCAAATTTCAAAGGGACAAGGTCTAGATATTTACGGAGCAGGGAAAGTGCTTTTTCGATCATTGGACTTAATGTTTTACTTCGTGAAATTTAATATCGTTCTTTAAAAAGACTCAAATGATGTTGCTCATGTCCTGCAATCATAAAAGCCAAAGCACGACAAGAAACCGGTTGGTCACTGGCCGTTCCCATAGCGAGCAAATCTTCCTCAGAAAAATGCTTAAACAAAGTGCGACTCGCATTGCGTACACTGCGGTATTCTACCAAGATAGAGGCTGGTGTTCTTTTGTCAACATTATAAAAAGGGACATAACCATTTTGTTCAAAACCTCGTAAAGGCGTAGGATCGCGTCGTCCAATTCGCAAGGCGCGGTAGGCAAAAATTCTTTCGGTATCAATGATGTGAATGACCGCTTCCTTAATCGTCCATTTGTCTGGGGCATATTTGTGATCCCATTTTTCGGGTGGAAGACTTTCTAAATATTCTATCAACTCTTGTTCTCCAGTATTGAGAGCGGCTGAAATTTGATCTCCTTTGGCCTGTTTGATGTACAGGGCGAAATAAGAAGAGTGTTCGTTTTCTTTTGGTCTTTGACTCATGTGAAGGTGTTTTTTGCTAAGATAAAAAATCTGTTGAAGCCTTTTGCTGATTTTAAAAAGGATTAGCTTAAGTCTTTAGCACTAGCCGCCAATTTAATTCCTTCCGTCAATTCAGGATCAGGTACAGGTGCCATGTATTTGGTTTCCATCGGAATCACTCCTGCCCAGATTGGCAATTGATAATCTGCTGCATCATCCTTTGGAGGACCTGTACGGATTTTTGCCGAACCTTGTTCTATTGTCATTTCCAAAACCGTAGTCGCCTTCAGTTCCTTGGCATTAGGCAAACGAGATTCTTCCCATCTGCCTGGAAGAATTTGATCAGAAATAATTTTTAAAGCAGCTTCTTTTTCTTCCCCGGATACGACGCTTGCCTTGCCAAATACCACTGCAGAACGATAATTCATCGAATGATGAAAAGCAGAACGCGCTAAGACGATTCCATCCACCATTGTAACCGTAACACAAATCGGAAATCCCGCTCCGCCATGCACCATCATTCTACTAGTCGCAGCTCCATGCAGGTAAATTTTATTGTCCTTGCGACCAAAAGCGGTAGGAATCACAAAGGGTTGATCATCGGCTACAAAACCGACGTGGCAAAGAAAACTCGCATCCAAAACAGCATAAACGGTCTCTTGGTCATAATGACCTCTTTTGGGTACCCGTTTTACTTTATTGCGTTGGTCTATTGGGTATTCTGACATAGTGTTATTTTTTGATGGATAAAATTTAAAGTAAAAAAGTTCGTGATTGCTTAATACAAGGTGTACTTAAGTACTGTTGAAAAAATAAAGTCCTCTTTTGAGTTTCACGCAAGTACTTATTTTTTCAACTTTCCTAAACTTGATTGTATACTCCAAATGTATTAACTTCCTGGACTACAATTGTACACCACTTTTTAAATTAACAGTAGTCCACTTATGTTGCCTTATAAAACAATGATTTTGATCGAGGAAAAGGTAGATCGTCCGATTTACCTACAAATTACCCATGGTTTGATTCAGCATATTCAATCGGGAGTAATTAAGTCGGGAACTAAGATTCCCGGAACCAGAGTATTGTCTAAATTGTTGGAGGTTCATCGCAAAACGGTGGTGAGGGCGGTCGAAGAATTAGAAGCGCAAGGTTGGGTAGACATCATTCCTTATCGAGGCGTTTTTGTAGTCAATGATTTGCCACAGCGCCGTTTTCAAAAACTCAAAGAAAAAGTAAGTCCACCAAAACCTTTAACCAAGACAGGGTATGAATTACCCAAAAGAAAATTTTTAACCGATGCTATTTTTAGCAAGCATCGACTGATTTTTTCCGATGGTTCACCAGATGTTCGTTTGGCTCCAGTCAATGAATTGGCTACCGCTTATGCGCGTTATTTGCGCGATCCAGATCCCAGAGCCGTTTTAAAATATGGAGATGCTCGGGGCCCACAGCGCTTGCGCGAAATACTGGCCAAAGAATTTAACCGGGACCGTGGTTTGCATTTGACCGCCAATAATATTTTGATTACTAGAGGAAGCCAGATGGCTATTTTTCTCGCTGCGCAAATTTTATTGAGAAAAGGAGATACGATCCTCGTAGGAGAAACCAGTTATTTCTCTGCCAATCGTTGCTTCCGTTCTTTGGGCGCCGAACTCTTAGTCATTCCGGTAGATGAAAATGGACTTTGTGTAGAAGAGATTCCCCGATTGATAAAAAAAGGAAAAATAATTAAAGCACTTTATCTGACCTCGCATCACCATCATCCAACGACGGTCACCTTGAGTCCGGAGCGTCGATTGCATTTATTAGACTTGGCTTCCCAATATGGTTTTGCGATTATTGAAGACGATTATTCTTATGATTTTCATTATACCAATAGTCCCATTTTACCTTTGGCGAGTGCCGACCGAAATGGTCATGTGATTTACATTGGCTCTTTTTCCAAATCTACGGCTCCCGCTTTTCGAGTTGGTTATATCATGGCACCAGAGGAGGTGATCCAGGAGGCGGCTAGGCATCGTTGTTTTATAGACCGCCAGGGAGATACGGTATTGGAATTGGCGATTGCTGATTTATTGGAGAATGGGACGATTCAGCGGTATCGGAAAAAAGCGATCAAGCAATATCGAAAACGGTTGGATTTGTTTTGTGAAAGAATGAGCACGGGATTGTTGGCGGATCGCACCGATTTTAAAAGGCCGGATGGGGGGATGGCGGCTTGGGTAAAATTTGATCCTCGGGTGTCCATGGTGGATTTGTCGAAACGAGCAGATCAGAAAGGTTTGTATCTATCGAATGGTTTAAGTTACAATCCCGAAGGACAGATTTTGAATGCGACTCGGATGGGTTTTGCTTCGATGAACGAAGAGGAGTTGCTGGAAGGTTTTGATTTATTGGAAGAGCTTTTGAAGTAAGGGGTTAATCGTCCTTCGTCCTCCGATCCAAAATTCTCAATAAATTTGGCATCCGATAATCTCCATACATCCCTTTTATTTTTTCTGCTGCTTCCTTAAGGTCGATTCCAACACTAGTGACGTATAAGGGGTTTTGACTATCGCCTCTTAAGATGGGAGATACCTTTTTTTTATTCGCCTTAAATTCTCTTTTGGCCACTCCGATGATAGGAATCGTAGTTCCCAATGCTTCAAACAAATACATCCCTAATCCTGCTCGCCCCTGGTCGTCGAGTACGACATAGCCATCGACAATGATGAGTTCGATGTCTTCTGTTTTTGTTTCTTTTAGGATTTCTAAAATACAAGGTAGTTCTCGTTTGTAAAATTCTCCGGAGATGTATTCTTCGACTTCGGGAAGGATCTTTTCGTTTATTTTAGTTGGACTAGGATCGTCCCAATTTTGAAATTCTATGGAAACAGATTTTGCAAAATTTTCTCGATAGTGAACGTCTATAGCTATTTTCATTCTGGACTGTTTTGGATTCTAGTTTTAGTGCACTATCGTTTATTCGTTCAACTTATTTTTTTTCTAAAAATAATTCAATAGAAACGCCAAAGCCATTAGTCGGTGTTTCTACTAAAGTAATATTCGTGGCCTTCTTCTCCGCATTCTTGGTATCATCTTCAAAGGTAACATCAAAAAGAAATTGATCCTCAATGCTTAAGGTAAATTGATTGACTTTAAAAAACCCAGCATTTACTTTTTCCAAGTCCAGCGTCCAGGAACCATCGCCTGTGAATAAACTATCATTGCGCATAAAGCTATAATCGACCGTTTCTTCTCCAAAGAGAAAGGTACCCAATTGGCCGGAGTCTGAAACAGTCTCGGTTGGGTTAAAGGAGGTTTCGGTGAATGTTCCATAGCGAGAATTGATTCGGTTGATCTCCCAAAGCCCTTCTAAGGAGTTTTCTGCTTGTACTTCGTCATTGCTACAGCTGAGGAAGCTTAGTGGAATCAGGAGGCTTGTAAAAAGGCAAAATTTAGTGGATGTTTTCATGAGGTGAAATGATTTGTTAGGCTACTTGGTGTTTTTGAGTCTTCTTTAAAAAAGTACTAACGTTTGCTTTATGGAATAAATTTTAATTGGTGTAAGTTACGAATTGTTCTGCTGAAGAGGGGAGGGAAGTATTAAAAGGGAGAAGTTTTTTTAGTTTAATAAAGAAGGGCTATAAAAAGTTGAT